>JBHEQW010000068.1:0-14358 GCA_046530935.1 Arsenophonus sp. | reverse complement strand
TTTCATAATCCTTTCCTTAAATAGTAATTATTCTTTATAGAAACGGTAAATTTACTATATTCTTTTCTTATACTTGGCGATGCTGAATTTAGCTAACTTTAAAGCGGTTATTAGTAAACGCTAAATTGGATCAATTAATGTTACATTACTTTAATTATACTACTTTTCTATATTAAATTAACTAGTTAATAACAATATTAGATCACATTGGACGAAGTGTTAAACGTAAATCTGGACCAATAACTGCAATATTAATAAATTCAAATGCATGTGCATCTTTCAATTTTTGTAATGCGGGAATATTAATTAATTCTCTTGCAGTGCCGCCTAAAATTTTAGGCGCAATATAGACAATCAATTCATCAACTAATCCTGATTTTAACAAAACGCCGGCAAGTGTTGGTCCGCTTTCTATCAAAATTGAATTAATATTACGTTTAGCTAGCTGCATCATTAGCAAAAATAAATCAATACCTTTTTCGCGGGTTGTTGGGATTGCAATTTGTTTAACATCACCACACCAATTTTGCAATATTGGGCTATGGCGAATAAGCCAACATTCGCCATCTGATTTCGTTACAAAATTTTCCGGTTTTACTTGATTGCGACGATCTAAAACAATTCTTATTGGCTGTCTAATGGTTTCTTTAGGATAAAGATTTTTCATCTCCTGCGTAAAATCTGTCCAACGAACATTTAAAGCTGGATTATCAGCTAAAATAGTGGCGCTAGTAGTTAAAATTGCGCTTGACTGAGCTCTAAAACTTTGTACATCTTGGCGAGCTGTTGTTGAAGTGATCCATTTGCTTTCACCTGATGCAAGGGCTGTCCGTCCATCAAGTGATGCAGCTAATTTAAGTTGAACATATGGAAAACCTGTTCGCATTCTTTTTAGAAATCCTCGATTTAATTGTTCAGCTTCATCCATTAATAAACCAAGTATTACTTCTATACCAGCCCGCTGTAATTTAAGTAAACCTTGTCCTGCAACCTGTGGATTTGGATCTTGCATTGTCACGACAACTCGCATAATACCTGCACTAATTAACGCATCTGCACAAGGTGGAGTTTTTCCATAATGGCTACATGGTTCTAATGTAATATAAGCGGTTGCCCCATTAGATTTTTCCCCGGCCATTTGTAAAGCATAAATCTCAGCATGTGACCATCCTGCTCTATAATGAAAGCCTTCACCAACAACTTCCCCATTGCGAACAATGACACAACCTACATTCGGGTTAGGTGAAGTAGTAAATCGTCCTTGCTTGGCTAATGATAATGCACGGCTCATAAACTGTTTATCAAAGGTGGTCATTTTTACTATTAATCCTGTAACTTAGGCAATTTCTTCGCTATATTCATGAATATCTTCAAAATTATGATCTACAGAAGCAAAGCGTATATAATCAATCTTATGCAGTTTTTTTATTCATCTACATGATAAATTTTTTGAACACATTCGTCGAAATTTCTTGCTATACAGTTGCAAGAAATTGCGATATAGTATTACTAATAGCTGTTTTTATATCATCATAAGTTACCTAGTATTTTTTATGTTTTTCGTGCCATACTACTACCTCCGCTCTTAGTTTATATTCATCAAATA
Source organism: Arsenophonus sp. (assembly GCA_046530935.1). GTDB lineage: Bacteria > Pseudomonadota > Gammaproteobacteria > Enterobacterales > Enterobacteriaceae > Arsenophonus. The sequence goes on along the minus strand of JBHEQW010000068.1, from coordinate 12,752 downwards.
ACTTATTTATATCATAAATTTTTAGCAAGCGAAAGCATGAACTAATTAAGCAACTTTAAAAGTAGTAAATCGTTCATGAGATTCAAGACATCTCAGCGTCTAATCTGTGAACCATCGACAACAAGATGTCAATCAATCACTTTGGTATCTCTATAGCTATGAAAATTAGCAATGCATAAAATTTTTTGATTTTAAAGTCCTGTTTTTCTGTTTAACTCATTATCTACTATCCAATGAAAACAGTCTGCTAGTGCAATCTAACATTGGAGTGTTGGAGTGAGAGGAGTTAACAAAATTTGCTTTTAAGGTAGTAGAGAATGTTGATCTGCTCCCTCTTTTATCACCTTAGGTTGGATCAAATGCTCTTGTTTTATTCCCATTTTTAATGCTAGAGCAGAAGCAACATAAATTGAAGAAATGGTTCCAATTGTCACCCCAATTAACATAACTAGAGAAAATCCTTTCAATATTGAACCACCAAAAAGATAGAGCATCAAAATCACTAATAAGGAAGTTCCTGATGTAATAAGTGTTCGACTAAATGTTTGCGTTAATGAAATATTAATTATTTCGTAAGAAGTGCTACTGCGGATCTTTCGGAAATTTTCACGAATACGATCATAGACAACAATGCTATCATTTAATGAATAACCTATAACCGACATTAATGAAGCAAGGATAGTCATATCAAGTTCAATCTGAAAAAGCGATACAATGCCTAATGTAATAATCACATCATGCGCTAATGATATTACCGCACCTGTAGCAAGACGCCATTCAAAACGAAAACCTACGTAAATCAATATGCAGATCAAAGCAAATAATAATGCCATTGCTCCAGTTTGAGCTAATTCACTGCCTACACTCGGCCCGACAAATTCCATGCGTTTAATCGTTGCTTGATCATTAATGTTTTTATTAATGAGGTAAATAATGGATTTACTTATTTCTTGACCTGTAACTCCTTTAGTTGGTGGTAATCGGATCATAATATCTCGGCTATTACCAAAGTTTTGAATTAACAGCTCTTGATGGCCATTATTCGCTAAACTGTCTCTAATTTTATCAAGATCCACAGGATGGTTGAGATTAACTTCAATAACAGTCCCTCCAGTGAAATCTAATCCCAAGTTAAAACCTTTTAATGAAATTACTGTAACTGAAAGAATAAATAAAATAATTGAGGTAGTAAAAGCTAAATAATCCCAACGCATAAAATTGATAACTTTACGGCCATGATTTAATTGTTCTACTCTGTAATCTTGTACCACCACAACTAGGGCTCCTTAAATAGACAGCTTTTTAATACATTTATCACCATACAATAAGTTCACGATGGCACGTGTTCCTAGAATCGCAGTAAACATGGATGTAGCAATACCAATCGCTGTAGTAATGGCAAAGCCCTTAATCGATCCGGTGCCTATCTCATACAAAATGGTTGCAGTGATCAGAGTTATTAAGTTTGCATCTAATATACTGGAAAATGCCCCTTTATAACCTTCATGTATTGCTTGCTGTATTGAACGACCATTATTTAGTTCTTCTTTAATACGCTCATTAATCAATACATTAGCATCAATAGAAACAGCAAGCATTAAAATAATACCAGCAATCCCTGGCATGGTTAAAGTGGCTCCAGGCAATATCGACATAACCCCAATAATAAGGATTAAGTTTGCTAATAATGCAAAACTGGCAATTAAACCAAACTTACGATAATAAATAATCATAAATAGAACTGAAGCTAGAAAACCAGCTAATGATGCTTTGATTCCTTGTTCAATATTTTGTAATCCTAGTGTTGGGCCAATTATTCTTTCTTCAACAATTTGAATAGGTGAAATCAATGCTCCAGCGCGTAATAATAAAGATAATTGACGAGCTTCAGTTGGATTACTGATGCCAGTAATACGAAATTTTCTGCCAAAACGAGCGGAAATTTTTGCTATATTAATGACTTTCTCATCTTTTATTAAAAGAGCACGACCATTGGTATCCTTTCGTCCACTATTTTTATATTCAACAAACAATGTTGCCATTAGTTTATCCTGATTATCACGTGTAAAATCAGACATAATATAGCCACCAACACTATCTAAACCAATGTTTACCTGTGGTCTGCCAATTTCATCCAAATCTGACATCGAATCAGTAATATGATCTCCTGTCAATATAATATCTTTATAAAGAACAACATGTTCACCATCACGAGTATATTTTATCTCAGAATCGCTCGGAATATGGCTACGTTGAATAGCTGAATTGTCTATATCAACATTAACTAAGCGAAACTCCAGCGTTGCAGTAGCAGCAAGGATCTCTTTTGCTAGCGCTGTATCTTGAATGCCAGGTAATTCAACGACAATCCGATCAGCTCCATAACGTTGTACCAATGGTTCACTAACTCCTAATTGGTTAATGCGGTTACGGATAATATTAATATTTTGTGATACTGCGTAATTGCTCTCTTTACGGATCCGTTCATCTGTTATTACTGCCCTTAATATATTGTTGTTAGCAGCAGTAAAAACTAAATCACGATAACGTGGTATCAAATAAGATTCCGCTTGCGAACGGCACCTCCCTTTATCATCACGAAAACGGATTTCAACACCGTAATTATCTATTTTATGTATAGTTAAATATGGGATCCCTTTTTTACGTAAATCACTAAGCAGAGCATCCATATTCTGTTTTTGCAACTTAGCCAATGCTGTTTCCATGTTCACTTCCATTAAGAAGTGAACTCCACCACGCAAATCTAACCCTAATTTCATTGGCTCACCACCTAATACTCTTAACCAATGAGGTGTAGCAGGTGCAAGATTTAACGCCACGATATACTTTTCTCCTAAATTTGCAACTAAGATTTCGCGTGCATGCAGTTGAATATCTTGATTATTAAAACGAGCAAGAATTATACCACTTTCTAGTGCAATTGATTTGCTTTCGATTTTTTCTTTCGTTAAAATATTATTAACTTGATCCAAAGTCTGTTCATTGGCTGCAGTTCCCCAAACTCCAGTAATCTGAACAGCCGGATCCTCTCCATAAATGTTGGGAACTGCATACAGTAGACCAATTACCAATGCAGCGATAAGCATAAAATACTTCCACAAAGGATAACTATTTAGCACGGTAATTCTCTCCTTAGTGAAAATTAAAAATTAGATAGACTTCATTGTACCTTTTGGTAATATAGCAGTAACGAAATCACGTTTAATGGTTACATGATTGGTATCATTTAGTGCAATAACAACATAATCTGTTTCATATACTTTAGTGACTCGGCCAATTAATCCACCGGTTGTTAGTATCTCATCACCTTTAGAAATAGAATCCATTAAGTTTTTGTGCTCTTTAGCTCGTTTTTGCTGTGGGCGTAAGATCAAAAAATAAAAAATCAGTCCGAAAACAAGAAGCATGATAATCAAAGAGTATGGGTTGGTTCCTTGCGCCTGACCACTTGTTGAAGCAAGTGTTTCAGAAATAAACAAACTCATTAAAATTTCCTCATTATGAAATAAAACAATATTTTTTGCTTAATAAATTAGTTTAAGCCAATAAATCCTACAGTGATTTAATTTAATTAGCACTACTGAAGTTATAGTCTAGTTTGATGAAATCGATTTATTGATCCGTCTATAAAAATTTACTGCGAAAGCCTCAAATTTACCTTCTTCAATTGCTTCTCGAATTTCATTCATTAGCTGTTGATAATAACGTAAATTATGTAATGTATTAAGCCTGGCACCAAGAATTTCAGTACATCGATCAAGATGATGTAAATAAGCACGGCTATAGTGAGAGCAAGTATAGCAGTCACAATGAGCATCTAACGGCGAAGTATCCGATTTATATTTAGCATTACGGATTTTAATTATACCTTCTGTAACAAATAGATGTCCATTTCTGGCATTCCTAGTTGGCATTACACAATCAAACATATCAATACCGCGCCGAACCCCTTCAACCAAATCCTCCGGTTTACCCACTCCCATTAAATAGCGTGGTTTATTTTGCGGAATTTGTTGGCAAACATGCTCTAAAATACGGTGCATATTCTCTTTAGGTTCTCCTACAGCTAAACCACCAACAGCGTAACCATCAAAACCAATATCAATTAGGCCTTTTACTGATATGTCACGCAAATCCGGGTAAACACTGCCATGAATAATGCCAAACAGAGCATTTTTATTAGCTAATTCATCAAATCGTTGGCGACTACGTTTTGCCAGACGAAGAGACATTTCCATCGATTTTTTAGCGTAATCCCAATCTACCGGATAAGGTGTGCATTCATCAAAAATCATGACAATATCTGAACCTAAATCGTACTGAATTTCCATTGACTTTTCAGGGCTCAAAAAAATCTTTTCACCATTAATTGGATGGCGAAAATAGACACCCTCTTCTTTAATTTTACGCATGGCACAAAGGCTAAAAACTTGAAATCCTCCGGAATCAGTCAAAATTGGTCCATGCCATTGCATAAAATTATGCAGATCGCCATGTAATTTCATTATTTCCTGTCCAGGACGCAACCATAAATGAAAAGTATTCCCTAACAAGATTTGAGCCCCAGTTTCTTTTACTTCTTCTGGCGTCATTGTCTTTACTGTGCCATAAGTGCCAACCGGCATAAAAGCAGGTGTTTCTACAATTCCACGCTCAAAAATCAAGCGACCACGACGAGCTTTGCCGTCTTGGGTTTGTAATTCATATTTCAATTTCCCTCTCTAGAATAATAAAACAATCTGATGGGTTATTTACATATTTAGTTAAATACATTACTAATATTAATTTAATAGTTAATAACTAGTTAGCTACTTTTTCAGTTTCTGCTTTAGGATTATGCGTGATAAACATGGCATCACCATAACTAAAAAAACGATACTTCTCTATGATTGCTTTTTGATAGGCATTCATAGTATTTTGATAACCAGCAAAAGCAGATACTAACATAACTAAAGTAGACTTAGGTAAATGAAAATTAGTAATTAAGGCATCAACAATTTTAAAATGGAAGCCTGGGTAAATAAAAATTCGAGTATCATCAAAAAATGGGGCAATAATTCCTTCTTGAGAGGCAAAAGCTGCACTTTCTAATGATCTAATCGAAGTTGTGCCAACCGCAATAACACGGTTACCTCTTGCTTTACACGCCACTATTGCATCAACAACCTGTTTAGATACTTCAAGATATTCTGCATGCATGGTATGTTCAGCAATATTTTCTACGCGAACAGGTTGAAATGTTCCGGCACTAACATGCAGCGTCACAAACGCCATTCCTACTCCCTTTTGCCGCAACGCCGCTAATAATGATTTATCAAAATGTAATCCTGCTGTTGGCGCAGCAATTGCTCCAGGTCGTTTGGCATAAACTGTTTGATAAAGTGTTCTATCAATCTCTTCATCATGATCATGTCGAGAAATATAGTGAGGTAAAGGCATATGACCAATATCATTTAAAATATCTAATACGTCTCTTTTATCCTGAAAACTAATTTCAAATAGGGTATTATGTCTTGCCAACGTAATAGCTTTAACGCTTTCATTATCACCTAATAATAATTTAGTTCCAACTTTAGGTGCTTTAGAAGCACAAATATGTGCTAAAACCCGATTAGGATCTAACATACGTTCAATCAATACTTCAATTTTACCGCCAGACATTTTACGGCCATAAACACGAGCTGGTATCACTTTGGTATTATTAAAAACCAGTAAATCAGCTGATTCTAATTTATCAATAATATCAGTAAATATACCATGTTCAAGTTCACCTGTTGAACCGTTTAAAGAAAGTAATCGGCAGTCACTACGTTTATCTAATGGATAATGGGCTATTAACTCATCAGGTAATTTAAAAGTAAAATCAGAAAGACGCATTTCTTTATATGATTTAATCAAAACAAGCGAACCAATCTAGTGCTGTGATAAAAACAGTGTAACAAAATAAGCATTTTGAATACTAAAAATTCACTTATGATAATACAATAAATTTTCTTGCATACTTATATTTAGCTAAATAAACGAGCAGAAAGTTTCTTGGTTAGGAAACTTAATTGCTGCTTTCGTTCTCGGTGATCTGAACGCTTGTATCAACTGAATTTTGTAGGCCTAATCAAAATGTATCATTTAGTAGACAAATTCACCGATTAGCACTAGGTTATGATTGATGCGAAGCAATTTTTTAACCATTGTACAATCGAGTTGTAGCGATCACACTCAATTTAGTTTAGAATTATTTTCTTGGTTTATATTTGGATCAAATAGAAGTAAAATAAAGTCTACCTCTAATTTATTCCTAATGCTAGCCAGCATTATTGGCCCAAACTTATATCTTATATCCAAGAAAAATTTCAAAAATCAAATGAATATTTATGGTTATAAAACTGGATGATTTATTATTCAGCTCTGAATATATTAAGCTATCTTCACAAAGATAGCTGATAGCAAATTACATTATATTGGATGAATGATTTTCGCTACAGTGATATTTTTCCATAAAAAAGTAAACAGTCCTGCAGATTAAAGAGACTCTTTGCCAAGATCAAGATAAAGCTATATCTCATTAGTTTGTTTAGCTGCAATCTGTATGATGACATTAATTCATGCATTGAAAAAACTCATTCTACTTTATCATGCCCATATTCATCATGCCAATATTCTCACAGTGAATATGTTGTTTTTTGATGGATTTATTAGGATTACAGTGATTTTTTTGCAAAATTTCAGATTGCAGTAAAACATTTAATAATTTTACCGGAAATCCTTTTTAGAAACTACATTGCAAGGATAATGTAGTTCACTTATCTGCGATGTATGGTTAATGACTTGACTTTATTTAAGTCAGTAAAACAAACAGATATTAATTTAAAAACGGCGTTTAGATATAATCACTGATTCCTTGCTTTATCAGTAAGATCAAATATAAATGCACTAAGTGGTATTGTTGACGTCAACGAAACATATTTCTTTGAATCTTTTAAAGGGAGAAGTTTTTATATCTATATCAAAGTTAGAAAACGCTGCAGATGAGTAGATAAAAGGAAAGAACGAACAGCGTAGTCTTAATCGCATGAGCTAAGCTAGCCAGTCATATAAGTGACGAGATTCTTAAGGAGTTTAATGCAGAGTATGTTAGCCATTTTCTTCAGGCGATCATCAATAAAGAGTCCATCCTTTGCTTGGATGTAGCTATAAATTGTACAAAACATTTGCTAGCGAGCATGAAATTAATCACTATTATATAATAATGTTAGATGATAATTAAAGAGTTTTTGTAAAGAGTTATTGGTAAGGAATTCCATATTCAAAATGTTAATAATTATATAAGCTAATTAAAAGAATGCCTGAGTAGATTCCATTGGGTATGATAGTTTCAGTTAGCAAATTAGCTGCCATGGAGAAGATTGTTTTAAAGCACAACAATTTAAATGCAGACGAGGCTAAATATTTCTTTGTAAGAAAAGAAACAACCTTTGGCAACATAGGCTGTATTTAAACAGAGTATAGCGTGCAGATATGTTATAAACCAATTAATTTAGTTGGTTATTTTGATGACTTTATTTTACATTATCACAATTTTTTCTTTTTTTGCAATTTTATCTAGCAAAAATCACTTTTAACTAAATCATAACAGGAAAAAAATCGCCATTAATTGAGAAAACAAAGTTTGGGTGATTAGAGACTAAAATTTTTTGCCAATTAAATTACACTATTTTTATGTATCTGGCACTCTATCAGAGTTATTTTGTACTGCTAATACACGATCATAAAATGCAAAATAACTAAAATAATTAATAAAAAAGAATTAGTAAAGTTACCAGCCATGGGCTTAAAATCATCAGCATAAAATGATAATTTAATTTCTTTGCAACATTAGGAACAAATACTTGTAAAAATTAAGAAAATTTCTTATTGGCTAATAAGCCGAAATACTAGACTAGTTAAAATAGTTAGCTTAACCAAATACCAACTAATCCTAAATGCACACATCAAGCATTTTAAAGTGAACTTATTATAATTAATATAATAGATTCTGGATAAATCGCGATTAATACAGAAATAAAAAATTAATTAGTTTACTTTTTAATCCTAAGTTTGAGATCAGCATAGAAAAAAACGAACATAGAAACTATAGTATGATCAGCGTAGTTGTACAGTACTGATCATAGCATAGTTGCTGCGTTCAGGAATTCACGTACGACTTGCTAGCAGATTTACGAGATGGAGAAAAAAGGTTTTTCAGAGTAAACTAACTACGGTTTCCTTGAACTGGCGATCGACAGCGTCATGGTCCAGTCGGAAAACAATGTGGGATATGCATCTGATCATAAACATCATATTGTTTTTGCCATTTAGCAATTTAGCCATGATAAGTTTGGACATAGCATAAAACCGTTAGCCAAAATAGAGACAGGCTATCTTCTTTTGTGGCCTGAAGAGAGCTTTGATTTTATGTGTTGTAATTTTTTATCGATCAGGTCTCTTATGATCATTATATTTTTTCCTTAACTATATCCATTAGTATAGATCTTGCCATAATAAGGTTGTGCGATGAGAGGCTCTATAATGATCCAAGATCAAAGATCTATCTCTCAAGATAGACTTATTCATTTAGTTAAAGTAGAAACAATTTCTTTCGCACACTCTGCATTAGCTTAAAGATTGCTAGACAATGACATGAGCAACTACTTTTGCCAGTGATATTTTTCCTTGTTGCTTTTTATACAAAAAGCACTGTACGCGTAGTATACGAACTACCTGAATTCAGTTTATTAAATAAACATCATTATCTTTTAAGCGAAAATTGAACATTCACCAATCTTTAAATGAGCAGTTCAAATGGAAGTTCTTTTACCTATTCATGCATAATATTCTGTATATTTTAATTCAATGTATAAGATAAGGTTGTAAGGAATTATATAGAATAACTAAGTGAACTGCACCTGTTCAATATGTTTCATAATACCACCAATTAAAACGTTTTCTCAATCACAGATGGCATCTACATCAACTTCAATGCCTGCATTTAAGAAATGATCAACAAATACTGGTGCAGTATTGAAACAACTTGCTGGTGTTTAAAAGTAGCTATGCAAATTATCATTATAGGCAATTTCCATTGCCTAACCGCCTAAACCATATGAAAAGAGGAGCAACTACCTAAACAATAAGAAATAGGAACAACTAATAGATAAGCAATAATATGACCCTTTTTTTAGCTTTTTTAATTGTCCTAAACATTGTGTTTTTTAGCTGCTTAAGCATTAAACTGGCAACTGATTTTTTTCTTGAAAGCGTTTAGAATCTTCAGATCTATGAATCGTATCTTACCTAGTGCTCTAATAGGAACGCAGCTTTTATAAAGCAAGAACAAATTTTAATTGTATCTGATCACAATATTGCACAATTGCACCTTTAGGTTGTTAAATTCTAATTATTTCTAATGCCGTTTCTAACGTTATCAATTCAAAATAAAGACGATCAGATGTATCATAATCGCTAAAAGCTGATTCAGGATTACATTTTAGCATTATTGTTTATTGCTTGATAGTAATCCTAACGTAACGTCACTCCTGCATGAACACATCAGTAATAAAACTCAATTCCTTGATCAATGTGGTTCACTCCGCCCACTAGTATCATAATCTTAGATTTGTTGTTATTAGAATTAACTTCACACATATCTTTATATGTGAAATATAGATAAGCAGTATCTATGGTAAATGTTATCGCACAAGTATAAACTCGTTTAAAAACGAGATGCAGTTTATATTTATGTTGTAATTTACGGATTTAAGCTTTAGAAACATAAACTAATTTAGGCAAACGAACATCAGCAAACACTTTTCGTTTCAATAGGCGAAAAATTTTGTTAATAACACATTAATACTAAACTTAATCACTTTCTCTTCTACATGAAGAAGTTCTTCAATCTGTACTAAGAACCAACTATCAATATTAGTTAGATTAAAGACAGCCTCCACAGACATGTCTGCACAAAAACCATTAGTTATATACCAGATAAGTTTAGCAGCAGCGTCTTTTAACTCACAGTGAATTTTTGTTAACCAGTTAAATTCATCTAAATCTACTTTAGGATCAAAACCAGTTGCGCCAATTTCTAATACACGCAATGCTTTTTGTATAGATTATTGAAAAATTCGCCAAATAGCAGGCATCACTTCACAAACAAATTTCATATAAGTTGTAGACGATCATTACCACTAGAAAATTTTTTAAAATCAAGAAATGGCATCTTAGTCACGACATAATCAATAAAAGGTTCAAAAGAGGCAGGTGTTTGTCCATCGCTAATATTATTCATTAATTCAATGCATCAATTGTATAACCTGCAGAAAGTTTTGCTGCAACCTTAGCAATAGAAAACACAGCTGCTTTGGATGCCAATACCAAAAACGTGATACTCATGGATTCATTTCGATAATAATTAAGCAACAAGTTTTAGGATTTACTGAAAACTAAAACATTTGAGCCACCTATTTCTACACCAATTTCTTGAAATACGAACATTGATGCATTACCCATAATTTGATATTATTTATCAGTATCAGTTAAAGTTTGAGCAGGTGCGATAGTAATAGAATAGCCAATATTGATCTTAATCGTATCGATTTTTTCAATAAAACAGATAATGAAACAATTATCATTGTTATCACGAACAACTTTTATTTCATGCTCTTTACAACCAATTAACAATTCACTTATCAATAATTCATTGGTCGGTGAAAGATCTAAACCTATCAGACAAATATCTTCAAACTCTTCATGGTTATATGCAATACTTCAGCCTGAATAGGCAATGGCAAATTAAAGTCAGAATAATACATTGCAAGCCTATTTTTTCTACTACTTTCTAATGCTTCTTCCATGGAAGAAGCATTTCCTAATCGTGCTAGCTATTTCAATGCCGATTTTCTTAATTGCTTTATCAAATCGCTGGCGATTTTCTACATTATCAATTGGATTTGCTGTTAGGTAAACCATGGTAACAGCAAATTATTTTATAAGCCTTTATATTCTAATTTTAAAGCATAGTTTAAAGCAGTTAGCCATCCAATTCTATGTAAAATTACATTATGACATTCTTTTTCAATAATTTTGCTTATCACTTCCAAGTGAATTGGCTCAATACAAATGGCATCTGCAAGATCCGGATCTGTCATAACTATTGCCTGATTGGCATTAACTAAAATAACTCGATAAGCATCTTCACGTAGAGATTTACATGCTTGTGCAGATTGAGTAATCAAATGCACAATTTTGGCCAATATAATTGGCCATTCACCTAAAATCAGGATGGTTTTTAATATCTGTCCGCTTCGCTATTTTTATTCATGATTAATAAACTTAAGAATATAAATTTATTTGACAATATTTTTTATCAATTTAATGAAATAATCAAATAGTGGTTCTATATCTTTATGGCCATGACTTGCTTCTGGATATCCTTGAAATACAAATACAGGTTTATCGGTATGATGTATGTTTTGTAAACCATCATCAAATAGAGATTTATTAATCTCTCTATCGGAATTTATCAGATAATGATGATTTATCAACGGAAAAACTATGATTTTGTGCAAGCAATCATAACCCTATTATTAACTAAATCTTTTACTTGATGTGTTACAACCATTCTGGCCAATTTTCATTTTAACGGAATCAGCTTCATTGATTAATGCCAGTAATTGATGGCATAAACAAATACAAAAAATAGGTATTTTTGTTGTTAAAAACTGTTTAATTGCTTTAATTACATAATAACAATCTCCTGGATCACCACATGGCCATTAGAAAGAAAGATGCCATTATGTGCTATTTTTAATACTTAATTATCTGCTGTTGTTGCTAGCATAACAGTCAAATAACAACAGCTGTCAATAAGTAAACGTAAAATATTTTATTTGATACCAAAATCATAAATAACTACATAATAACGTAATTGCTTAGGTGATTTGATAATCGATAATCCATCTGCACGCAGCAAGATGCCAAGTCTCTTCAATCCAAGTATAAATGTCTTTAGTAGTAACGTCATCATCTAAATCCAGGTATTTTATTCCAGCAAATAACTTAATTTTTTCTAATGCAAGATCAATATCTAATTTTTTATCAGCAATAATACAACCATTCTGCGCACCTTGTTCCATTAATAACCACGTAAGCTTACGCGTATCAATATCAGTGATGGTAACTGTTTTATAGAGTTTTAAATAATCGAATAAACTCTATTTTCTGCGAAAGTTACTATAAATTAATGGTAATCACACGTATAACAAGCCCTTAAGCGTAAATGATGGTGGACTTTCTTCATCTGTCTGGGTTAATTTCTATGTTTTCAATATGTGGATAACTTAGTGTAAACAATTTGGCTGGAGTAAGAAGGAACAGTGAGGATTTCTTGATATCTAGTTATTGATGTATTAATAACAACTTCTACAACAACAATTCATTTAGCTCAAATGGAATGTGACTATGAAATTTAGTTTTGTCTTCCAGAACTAATATAGATTGCTTGATATCAAAACACTCTATAGGAGAATAAAAAATTACATTTTTAGTATATTTATTTATGCGTGACCTAATAAACTTGTGCAAAAATAGATTTTAACTAAATTTTAGTAATTTTTTTATGTTTTAATAATAAGAAGAAGGTTGGTCTCTAGAAAAATATAATTTTTGTTGTTTTTTAGTTAATTTATGATAAAAAT
>JBHEQW010000067.1:0-16606 GCA_046530935.1 Arsenophonus sp. | reverse complement strand
AATAAGGCTATTGATGTTTTGTTGAAAAGCGGCTTTCAGCGGAGTATCTTTCAGCTATGAAAAAGTTTGAGAAAGATCGAAAAAAACTGGTGGCATTCTACGATTTCCTATCAGCGGTACTGATTAGGCGACAATAAAAATAAGGAATCCGATTGAATTTGTTTTTGCAACAGTGAAGCCGGGAGAATCCGGCGCTGGAAGAAAACTTTGATTCGAAAAATAACCAAATTAATTCTATTGAAGATACTTAAGTTTCTTCAGAAAAGTTGAACCTATGCTAACTAGATTTAATCTTATATATAAGATCACACATAATGATAAACAACAGCCAATTTAATCATAGAGAATAAATTTATAAATTATCATAGTAGAGTATCCTAGCTTCTAGCTATACACCAGATTGTTAATAATTCATGAGTATAAAAATTAAATTTTATGAAAGTAGATTACTTTAATCAGGTTAGTTGCATAAATAGCTACTATTTTAATATAAATAGTTTTTTATATAGGTTTTTAAGTTAGATTTCATATAATATGAGCAATTCCTAAATCCTAAATCATCTTTATCGGAAAATTATTAGTATAAGATAAATTTACTATTTTAGAAATGACTATTGATTTTATTGAATAAAAATTAAGCTTTAACTTTGAACCAATCTTTCATGGATTATACAAATAAATTTTATTATCCAATATTGATTTGTGTAATTTCTGATTGTATAGCCAAACATATATCTATGCATAGTGATTTTAAGTTTTTCATTAAAATTAAAATGATAGCTCTTTGTAGTTTATCTACTAATAGCTAACTAAATCATCAGTAGAGCATACCATTCATTTAAGGACGCTTCAGCAAACCAAGTATCTGTTCTATAACAAGTTTTCTATATAAATGGCTGAATTTATGTTTTTTAGTGGCTGAACGGTTTGTAGATCAAAAAGACTGTCTGTAAATCATATGTTATTGTCTGTAAATATCAAATGGATAGACATAGGCCACTGCTCTATTAATAATCAAATAAGAAACGTTAAGCATTGGCTGTGGTCTTTATCTTATAAATATGTATAAACACACATCGAGTTTAACGATCTATGACTAAGCTAAATATAACCTCGTGAAGTTTCATTTGAGATTTGTAGAAGATATTTCATATCTACGTGTAGATAATAAGTCTTGTAGCTTTTAAAGAATTTTAGTTGCAAAGGTTGCATAAAAATAAAATAGTCATACAGATGAAAGAAATCTTTTTCTCACTCCAGGTCCAAACATAAAGCTGCATATCATTAGTTAGTTCTGCGACAATATGTCTGATGATGTTGATTCATGCATTGAAGCAACTTATTCCACTTTTATCCTTGCCATATTATTACAGTGAACATATTATTCGTTGTAGACATTTATTGGAGGGTTACAGGGATATCGTTGAAAATTTTCTAAATTGTAGAAAAGATTTAATAAATCTTATTGGAATTCTTATGACTATACTACATCCCAAGGATAAATAGTTTAGTTATCTTCGATGTATCTTGAATGGATTGACTTTACGAAAATCAAAGAAACAAATAGGTATTGATTTGAAAACAGCGTTTAAGTTGTATCACTCATTCCTTGCTTTATTGGCGACAGCTAATATAAATATATTAAGTGGTATTTGTTGAAGTTGATGAAATATTTTTTCTCTAAATCCTTTAAATTGAAGCGTTATATATCACATAGGAAAACTAGAAAAACGCGGAAGAGGAGGATGAGATAAAAGAAAATAAAAATTATTGGCTTAATCGCCAGATATTAACAGGCTAATGTAAGCGATGAGACTCTTGAAAAGTTTAATGCAGAGTGTGTTATCCGTTTTCTTGAGCTGATTATTGATAAAAATCAATAATCTACTCTGAGTATGGAGCTAAATTATAACAAACCATTTTACCAGTGAGCATGAAATTAGTCAGCATCGAATAATAAAGTTAGATAATTAGAGAATTATTGCTAATGGAAATTTCAGATTCAAACTGTGAACAGTTATATCATTAATTAAAAGGATAGTTGAGTAGATTTAATGCTGTGTAGTTATTTTATTTACAGAATTGTCAAGCATAAGAAAAGATTATTTGAAACCATAACAATTGAAATATAGACCTGGATATAGATTTCTTTGCAAGAAAAGCAACAACCTTTGCAAATATAGCCGATCATGAATATCATCTTGTTTTCTTCTTTAATCAATGCTAAGCATAGGATATGCTATTACCTAAAGGTAATAGCAGGGGCAAGTTCTTTGCTTGCATGAAAAGCAGTGGCAATTTTAGGTGTTATAGTTACTTAACGATGTAGCCTCATTATCATGATAATCTCCATATCAACTATATACATCAGCATCTATATTGCCATGAATATCATCTTCTACTGAAGATCTATAATGATCTTAGACCAAACAGTTAGATCTGCCAAAATATTTAGCAGAAATATCACTGATGACTTTTTTATTTGTGCTGTGATTTTATGTGGGTGGCTACTAGGCGTGAGTAGTTATGAAGACATTCCTGATCGTTATTGGTATATGCAAAATTTTAATGAACCTTATCGCTAATGATATAGCTTGTAATAAATAACAACCAAATGATAAATATCAAATGGTTTTCGGTAAAACTAAGTTAATAAATACGGCGGCTAAAAAATTTAACTGAACTTAATTTATTATTTAGTGTTCAAACATCGCTGAGATTGACTCTTCGTTACTGATCCGGCGAATGGTTTCAGCCAACATGCCTGAAAGTGTTAAAGAGCGAACTTTATTTAGCTGTTTGATTTCATCCGATAATGGAATAGTGTCACAAACAACTACCTCATCAATGACTGAATCTTTAATATTAGCGACAGCATTTCCGGAAAATATAGGATGGGTAGCATAAGCAAAAACTCGCTTAGCTCCTCGTTCCTTAAGTGCTTCAGCAGCTTTGCACAAGGTACCTCCGGTATCGATCATGTCATCAACCACTACACAGTCTCGATTAGCTACATCACCAATGATATGCATAATTTTAGAAACATTTACTCGTGGTCTACGTTTATCAATAATTGCCATATCGGTATCATTTAATAATTTAGCAATGGCTCTGGCACGTACAACTCCGCCTATATCAGGTGAAACGACAATTGGATTGTCTAGATTTTGTTGTAGCATATCTTCTAATAAGATTGTGCTACCAAAAACATTATCTACTGGAACATCAAAAAATCCCTGGATTTGTTCGGCATGCAGATCGACAGTTAAGACACGGTCAACACCGACACTGGAAAGGAAATCGGCCACTACTTTAGCGGTAATAGGCACTCGCGCCGAACGTACGCGGCGATCTTGACGTGCATAACCAAAATATGGAATGACAGCAGTGATCCTCGCGGCAGATGCACGACGTAGTGCATCAACCATTACAACAAGCTCCATTAAATTATCGTTTGTTGGAGCACATGTTGATTGTATGATAAAAATATCACCACCACGGACATTTTCATTAATTTGTACATTAACTTCACCATCACTAAAACGACCAACAGCAGCGTCGCCAAGACTCGTATAAAGGCGATTGGCAAGACGTTGAGCAAGTTCTGGTGTTGCATTACCAGCAAAAATCTTCATATCAGGCACGTAAAAAACCTCAGGCTTGCATCTATAAGGACATTATCAACTAAAATATTTTTTTGTTAGTTTAATACCTGGAAATCCAAGCGCGGAATGTATGTAAGGGCGACTGGTTAACGCCTTGCGCAATGAACCCATGTACCCACTCTGGGGCTTTATTTAACGCTTTACTAGCAGCAGCTTTAGTTTCAAATTCAGCAAAAACGCAAGCACCTGTGCCAGTAATACGTGATGATGGATATTCTATCAGCCATGAAATAAGCTCTTCAACTTCAGGGAAACGTTTTATTACGATTGGTTCACAATCATTTTTGTATGGCCCTTGTAATAATGTGTTTAACGAGCGTTTCGGTGAATTTCGTTTTAATTCTGGATCAGCAAAAATTTCTTTGGTAGGAATATTTATTCCTGGGTAGGCCACTAAATACCACTTTTGTTCCGGATTAGCTGGCAAAAGTTGATCACCGATGCCTTGTGCAAAAGCGGAATGACCAGTTACAAATACTGGAACATCAGCACCGAGCTGACTGGCAAGGTCAGCTAGTATATTATCATCAATATGAGTTTGCCAATGATGATTTAAGGCAATTAAGGTTGTTGCCGCATTAGATGAGCCAGCACCTAAACCAGCACCAGTAGGTAATTTTTTATTAACATAAATATCCGCACCTTGATGATTATCAGCGCGGTTTATTTTAAGGCAATAACGCTGTAATAAATGTGCTGCTCTAACAATAAGGTTATTTTCTGCTGGTAAATTAATAAAGTGAGTAAGCAGCCGAATTTGATTATCTTCACGTGGTTTGATCGTGATTTCATCAGAATAATTAAGAAATTGGAACAAGGTCTGAAGTTGATGGTAGCCATTAGCTTGACGGCCAATAATATAGAGAAATAAGTTAAGCTTTGCAGGTGAAGGCCAGGTTAATATCATTCGTTTAGTGTCCAACTGTCTATTTTTAACTTAATACGTTGTTTACCTTGTGTTAATTCAATACGACTTGGTAGTTTGGGTTGGCTATCTTGATGATAAGCAAGGTAATTTAAATGCCAGATTTTACTATTTTGTCTATATTCGATGGTTTTTAACAGCCCATTTTCATCTGATGTGAATGATGTGGCATTAGTTAATAAACCAATTAACCAATAGGGTAGGGTTTCAATTGGGATTTGAATACCTGTTAATTGATAAATCATCTGTGTTGAATGATGGTTGACATATTTTTTACCTTCTCTATCCATTACTTGAGTAACATTAGGTGTTACATTGAGCTCTAATTCTGTTGTTCCTAATGTATTGGTTAGCAAAATGCGGTAATTAGACAGTGTATATTGTTGCAAAAAGAATTTAGCATAGCTTTTATTATCGGCGCTAATATAAGCAAAAGAACCACGAGTTTGAAATTTTGTCAGCTTGGCTAGTTTTTGCTGGTGGCTTATCCATAATGTATTAGTTATTGAAGCGTTTTTTTTGGTTGTTGATTGTTGTTTAAATGTACAAGCGGTCAAAAAAATAGCAAGTAGTAGAATGAATTTCCAGCAATAGCGATGTAAACTATCAAATTGTTTGGTAATGAGTATCATTAAATATTTCCCATTCAGGCAAGTGGTATAAATTTCAGACAAGTGGTATTAATTTATTGATGTCGATTAGAATAGTATTAAGTTAAATATAACTAGAATTGAAAAAAATATCCGATTTATTAATTTACTCAGTTTAAAATCTTTGATTATCTAGTTGCATAAAGTAGAATACTACATATAAATTCCTTTATTAAAGTTATTGGTTTTATTTTTTTGTGTGCTTAACAGATGGTTAGAAACTGGTTAGTTATTTGATTTAGTGAATATGAAATTACTTGCACTCTGTATAAACAATAAAACAGCACATATAATGTTACGTGAACGGTTAATTTTTTAGCCGGAAAAAATTGAACACGCACTGTATAATTTACTTAAGAAGCCATTATTCATAGTGGCGTTCTGCTTTCTACTTGTAATAGAACTGAGATTTATCTATACGTTTACTCACAAAAATTCCTACAAGATCAATTAATTGATTGGTTATGCAATTATTATTGTTTAAATTTAAATGACGTTAGAGCAAGTATTTATTGGTATCAATTATAATGCTGATGTTAGGCATTTAATGAGTGTTGCTAGTGGATAAGATTCATTAGTCTTAGCTGAACCACAAATTTTATGTCAGCTTAAACAAGCATTTTCTAAATCTCATGACTATAAAAAGTTATCTAGTGAGTTAGAGCGTTTATTTCAACGCTAATTTTTAGTTTCTAAACGCATTCATGCGGGAATAGAAATTGTGGTTAATGATGAGGTTTCAGTTGCTTTTGTAGCATGTATGCTAGCCAATCAGATTTTTAAATCACTATCTGAATTACATATTTTATTGGTATGTGCCTCTGAGACGATTGAACTGGCTGCATGACATATTCGTAACCATTCTACTAAGCGCTTGATTATCGATAATAGAACTCGTGAACATGGTAGATATTTGTTAATCAAGTTGGTGCAAAAATTATCACTTTAGCTAAGATTGACACTTATTTAGCAGACGTGGATATTATTATTAGTTCTACTGGGCATCCATTTTCAGATTATTAATAAAGAGAGGGGTTGAACTTGCAATGAAAGCAGGATGTAATAAGCCGATGTTGCTGATTGATATTGCTGTTCCACGAGATATTGAACTAGATTTTGATAAATTAAATAATATTTATCTCTAATAAGCGTTGATGATTTGCATGCGATTGCACAACACAATGTAGAATAATGAAAAATGGCAGTAGTTCAGGCATGGCTTCTTGTTGATCAAGAAAGTGCTTATTTTATGGATTGGTTACGTTCTCAGTCATCTGTCAATGCAATTCGTGATTATCGTAGTCAGAC
Source organism: Arsenophonus sp. (assembly GCA_046530935.1). Taxonomy (GTDB): domain Bacteria; phylum Pseudomonadota; class Gammaproteobacteria; order Enterobacterales; family Enterobacteriaceae; genus Arsenophonus. Next base: position 10,058 of record JBHEQW010000067.1, on the reverse strand, counting down.
AGAGCAAATTATGACTGAAATGGTAGAAAAAGCGCTTGTTTCGTTGCGAAATGGCGCAGATAGTAAGCAAGTGATTAACCAATTGACTTATCAGTTAATGAATCGCCTGATTCACTCACCAACTAAATCACTCCAGCAACAGAGACAAATGGTAATATTCATTGTTTTAATATTCTGAAATGTAGCTTAGGACTGGAGTAAAATTAAACTACATTATAGTAAGGTCTAACATAACAAATGAAGTCTTCAATAATTGCTAAATTAGAAGGATTACAGGAACGATACGAAGAAATTCAATCTAATCTTGTTGATCCTGAAGTGATCAGAGATCAAGAGCGGTTTCTGGCATTCTCTAAGGAGTATGCGCAGTTAACTGATGTAATCAAATGTTTTCAGTTATGGAGCACTGCTCAGCAAGATATTGATATAGCTGAACTATTACTGCATGATTCTGAAATGCGTGAGATGGCTCAGGAAGAATTGAAAGAAGCAAAAAAACGTAATGAAAAATTTGAACAACAGCTACAGATTTTATTGTTACCTAAAGATCTAGATGATGAAAAAAATTGCTTTTTAGAAATTCGGGCTGGTACTGGTGGTGATGAGGCCGCAATATTTGCCGGTGATCTTTTTAGAATGTATAACCGTTATGCCGAATTCCGTCGCTGGCATATTGAAATTATAAATGCAAGTGAAGGAGAACACGGTGGATACAAAGAAATTATCGCAAAAGTTTCTGGTGACGGTGTATATGGCCGTCTAAAATTTGAGTCAGGCGGACATCGTGTTCAGCGGGTGCCAGAAACAGAATCTCAAGGGCGTATTCATACTTCTGCTTGTACAATAGCAATTCTGGCTGAAATTCCTGTAACAGAACTACCGGATATTAATCCTAGTGACTTAAGAATTGATACTTTTCGTTCATCAGGAGCAGGCGGACAACACGTTAATACCACTGACTCAGCGATCCGTATAACCCATATTCCAACTGGAATTGTTGTCGAATGTCAGGATGAACGTTCTCAGCATAAAAATAAAACTAAAGGGTTGTCTGTTTTATCAGCCCGTATTCGTGCATTGGAAGTACAGAAACGCCGAGAAGCAAAAGCATCAGAGCGACGTAATCTACTCGGCTCTGGTGATCGTTCAGATAGGATTAGAACTTATAATTTTCCTCAAAGCCGCATTACTGATCATCGTATTAATTTAACTCTCTATCGTTTAGATGAGGTAATAGAGGGAAAATTAGATAGATTAATCCAACCAATTATTAACGAATATCAAGCAGATCAATTCTCTGCTTTATCAGAGCAGGATAAATGAATTATCAGGATTGGTTAGCTTATGCAGCTAATAAGCTTCTTTACCATAGTGATAGTGCTAAGTGTGATGCTGAAATTTTATTGAAATATATAACAGGAAAAACACTGACTTTCCTTATTGTATTTGGCAAAACAAAGTTAACTATTAAGCAACAACAACAGCTTGACCATCTATTAGATCGTCGCGCTAAGGGTGAGCCTATAGCCTATATAGTAGAAGAAAAAGAGTTTTGGTCATTACCAATAAAAGTTTCACCTGTGACGTTAATACCTCGTGCGGATACAGAGTGCTTAGTTGAGCGAGCATTACAATTACTATCGGAAAAGCGAGAAGTAAAAATATTAGATTTGGGGACTGGTACTGGTGCTGTGGCGTTAGCTTTAGCATCAGAGTGTCCACAAGCGCAGATAGTCGGTGTTGATGTTAGTGAGGCTGCAATTATGCTTGCCCAAGCTAATGCAAATAATTTGGTGATTAATAATATTAAATTTTGCAAAAGTAATTGGTTTGCTTCGCTACCTACTCAGCAATTTGATATGATTATTAGTAATCCACCTTACATTGATGAAGGTGATCCACATTTACAACAAGGTGATGTGCGTTTTGAACCTAAAACAGCATTAATATCTGCCAATCATGGCTTGGCTGATATTCAATTGCTAATTGAACAATCGAATAACTATTTAGCTAATAATGGATGGCTTTTACTCGAACACGGGTGGTTGCAGGGAAGGCAAGTAAGGCGATTATTTTCCTGTCATCATTATCAACAGGTAGTAACTTTTCAGGATTATGCTGGTAATGATCGTATTACAGTGGGTCAATGGAAATGTAATGAAAACCATAGCTGATTTTGAATTTAATAAAGCACCACTAAGTGAAGGTATTATAGTTGTTTCACGAATTATTCGTCCAGATTTTCCGGTTGAACAAGTTAATGCACAACTTAGGCTTCTGGTTGCCGAAGCAAAACAAAGAATACAACCTGAGGATGATATAGAAACACAAGTATCTATATTATTAAAGTTGTTTTATCGAGACTGGCTTTTTAGCGGTGTAACAGGAGTTTATTCGCTTTCTGAGGCACTTTGGTTGGATAAAGTATTAATAGCAAGACAGGGAGCAGTTGTTTTATTGGGAACAATTTTTTTACATGTTGCAACTCAATTGAAGTTGCCTGTGATGCCTATTATTTTTTTAACTCAACTTATTCTATGCGTTCGTCGAGAAGATGGTACTTATTGGTATATTAACCCAATAAATGGTGAGACACTTACTGAGCAGATGCTTGATTTATGGGTAAAGGGAACAATTAGTCCTTTTGCTCATCTGACTCGAAAAGATATAGAAGAAACTGCACATAGAATTATTATACGAAAAATATTTGATACAATAAAAGCCGCGTTGATGGAAGAAAAAAAAATGGAACAAGCACTAAAAGTTTGTGAAACATTATTAATTTTTGATCCAAAAGATCCTTATGAAATACGTGATAGAGGACTTATTTTTGCTCATCTTGAATGTAATCATGTCGCCATTTCTGATTTAAATTATTTTGTTGAACAATGCCCAGAAGATCCTGTTTCTGAAATGATAAAAATGCAAGTATATTCAATAGAAGGGGAGCAGATTATATTCCATTAATCATCAAAATTTGTAACTAATTTTCTATCATGGAAAGGATAAAAGCATGCAACATAAAGTAGTCGCCATTGATGATATTAAAGTGGCAAATAATTTGCCATTTGTTTTATTTGGTGGCATGAATATACTTGAGTCGCGTGATCTAGCAATGAAGATTTGCGAATATTATATCACTGTAACAGATAAGCTTAATATTCCTTATGTTTTTAAGGCTTCCTTTGATAAAGCCAATCGATCTTCGATTCATTCTTATCGTGGCCCTGGACTTGAAGAAGGAATGAAAATTTTTCAAGAAATTAAACAAACATTTGGAGTTAAGGTAATTACTGATATTCATGAGCAAGTGCAAGCGGCACTTGTTGCTGAGGTGGTTGACGTTATTCAACTACCGGCTTTTTTAGCCAGACAAACTGACCTGGTTGTAGCGATTGCTAAAACTGATGCAATTATTAATATTAAAAAACCTCAATTTATTAGCCCTGGACAAATTTGGAATATTGTTGAGAAATTTAAAGAAGCAGGTAATGAGAAGGTTATTATATGTGATCGAGGTGTAAACTTTGGTTATGATAATTTAGTTGTCGATATGTTAGGTTTTAATGTCATGATAAATGTATCAAAAGGTTCTCCGGTAATCTTTGATGTTACTCATGCATTGCAGTACCGTGATCCTTTTGGTTCTTCTTCGTGCGGTCGTCGTTCGCAGGTTACTGAATTGGCAAGAGCTGGTATAGCAGTCGGTTTAGCTGGATTATTTCTTGAAGCGCATCCTGATCCAGATAATGCAAAATGTGATGGGCCATCGGCACTGCCATTGAAAAAATTAGAGCCTTTTCTTGAACAAATTAAAGCTATCGATGATTTGGTGAAAAGTTTTGCTAAATTAGATACCACTAATTAATTGTTATTTTTATGTAATTAAATGATGTTGGTTACTGTATTTGATGCTGATCTTTAGAATTGCTATGGTAAAAAAATTATAAAAACACCTTATATGCTGCTTTTAATTATTGAAATTGTGATGGTTAGTTGTGATATATGCTTGATCTGCCTTATCATCTATAATGATACTTCTTTTTTTATCAAAAAATAAGTATCATTATAGATCTAAAAATGGATTGCGAAAATGAAAAAGCAAGAATAATGCATCGTGCTTAACGCGTTATCTAAGCTTAATTTTAAGTTAATACTAAATTTAAGCTTATACACAGTATAATATACTGAAATTTCCTTTCTGAAGGAGTTATATCAACATGGGTAAAAATCACTCTAATATTGTTAGACTTTTTCTTGCGCAAGCAAAGAAAACAAGGCCTGGTTTTCTTTGCTAACCTGTATTAGATTTATTACTTGAATATGCTCAACAGTAAGTATATGAAATCTGCTTAGAACTGCCTTTACAAGGCAGTGTTGATAAAGATTAGCCATTTTTTCTACGAAAAAAATGGGCTGTAGACATACAAATATATATTTGAATTATTGTGGTTTTAAACAATATCGTTCCAGGAGATCAGATAATTTAGAAAATAAAACGTGACTCTACACCGTAGAGTCTACTCATCTATCCTTTATAATTGCTTTATATAACTATTCAGATTTTGAATGCGTAATTCTTTACTAATAACTATCTGATTATTATCTTGCCTTATTAGGCGATGTTGAATAATTTTCATGCTAGTTGGAAAAGTCTTTCGTAGCATTAAGATCTATTTGAGCAAATGATGGAGTCTTTATTTGATGATTGGCTTAAGAAAATAACAGCTAACAGACTATGCATTAAATTCTTGAACTATAGAAGCACATTATGGTATCTGCTACCAAGATATACGCTGCTTCGTGGGTGTTTATGATTTAAATACTGTTTTATACTCTGTGATATCTTAATTTTTTAGGAATTCATTTATTTAGATGCCTTAGAATAAATCTCCTGGAGAAAATATAACAGGATAAAATTAGAAAAATAACAATAACACGTAACTTCACATATTATATAAACTCATCAAATTAGTGATGAAGACTGACTGAATTTTTTGATACCAAATACGAAATAGGCCATAAACAAATGCCTCTAATTTGGTCTTCAATTCTTTCTCGGAAAGCAAGCATTATCAGCCTTTAGTCAGGTTTATCTATGGTTTTTAAGCACCATCACCAAGGCTAACCATGATGATACTGTATACAACCGCATTAATATGGGATAACTGAAGGTATGCTTGTCGATGAATTCATCATCTATATGGAATTATGTATAATTCCCATCTATCTTCTTTGGCCTCTCTTGGATAAACACAAAGATAACTGTTCCAATAGATCTAACAAATGCTGATAGGATGACAATTTCTATTTATCTAGCAAGATATCTAGAGTGTAATTTATCCAGATGTATTATAATCCCCACAAGCTCAACTAAACTTCTTTTTTAGCATTTATGACGTCTGTAATAACTTTCTTAAAAAACACTGTAAAATCTTAACTTTTGGACAACTCTATCTGTTTATTGAATGCTTGCCTTCTGTACTTTTGTTGTATGGATGTACTGTGTGTCCATCCAGCGAATGGGATGGAAAGAGATTTGTGTGTGGAGCTACTGCTCTGTACTTCTCACAAATGTTACAACGCCATTTTTGATAAAATTGTAAGTTAAAAATCTCTGCAGTTAATGAAGCTTTAAAGTTATCGAACAGTGGTTAGCATAAGTAGGTTTATATTTTACCTAACTGCAACTTTCCTAACATATTACTTTCATTATGCCAATTTTCTTTTGTCTTTTTTCAACAATAACTTGGCGCTACCCAACGCTCTGTTTTTTTGCCGTCTGGAGAAATGCTGTCTATATTGCAATGCATACGAGAACATGGTATCAAAATTAGCATTCTCTGTTCTTTGCACATTTATGGTTAATAACTTAATAAACATGCGCATGTTTATGTCTTTTCACACCTGTAGCAATCTAAATATTAACCATTCTGTAATAGCGTGAGCTGTTCTTCAAAAAAATAGCAATCGAAGAAATTTAGCTAGGCGTTGTCATCCGACTTATGGGTTACACACACCTATAAGCTGATAAATTCCAGTATCTCTCTTTCTTGGTCTTTGGCATATCCATGCTAGGAAACAGTGCAGCATTACTTTAAAGGCATAATACGTATGTTACTGGAAATAGAACTTTTCTAAAAATATGAAAGAGGTCTATGGCATAGCATAAAAATACTTTGTTGGAGCTACATTAAACGTCAACAGGTTAATATATCCACGTTAAAACTGCAGCATTATACATGGTAGTGGTTATAGATCATTACCATGACACACACACCAGACTAAGCAGTTATCTGCATCAGACCTTCCTATGTAAGGAAGAAATAATTGGGCAATATATTGCCATATTTCTGTAAAGGTATTTTTAGATGGTGCATTATAGTATAGATTGTTATGGAGTATTAAACTAGGCACTATAGATTATTATAATGCCGTAAACTAGGCACATTATTACCAAAGGTGTATAAGGCGCTTTAGATGACGCTTCATAAAAAACTAAAAATCGTATGAATACTGATATGAAAGGATTCTTTTGCAAATATATGTACAAATACATTTTTTGTTGCGATAGGCTATTTTTTATCAACGTTCAGCTTGTAAACAGGTAACGGAATTGTTATCAGAAAGAATGCATAAAGTAGAAAACTGATTCTTACTAAGAAGTTAAATCTAGTGTTAATTTCTAAAATTAGTGCATTAGATCAAAGAATACATATTCAGATAAAAATTTAATTTACAATAGACTAATAAACTGATTTTAGCTCCGTTTAGCAGAAATAAAAGATGGTGTTTTGGTTTTGACTTAAATAGCGATTCAATTTTTTAACCGTTAAGAATCTCTTTGCTTATATTATATGACTCTTGTCGATCTATGATGATTAAGACCGCAATTTATTCTTTTATTTTATATTCTCTTTTCCTATGTTTTCTAATTTTTTATATGGTATATAAAGTTTTTCTTTAAAGAATTCAAGGAAAAATGTTTCGTCAACTTCAATAATACCACTTAGTGCATGTATGTTAGTTTTTTGCTGATGACGCAAGGAAAAAGTTAGGTAATCTAAACTCTGTTTCAAATCAATGTTTGTTTGCTTCGCTTACTCCTGTAAAGTCAAGCTATTCAACATACATCTACAGGCAATTAAACTATTTATTCTTCTGATGTAGTTTAGCCAGAGCACTTCCAGTAAGATTCTTAAATATTCTTCTGCAATAGAAAATTTTGTAACGATATAGCTGTATAACTTTTTAATAAATGCTCCAAGCGAATATAACAATATTCATTGTGATAATATTAGCAGGATAAAGTGGAATAAGTTCTCTCAATTTATAAATTGAGATCACACGATAGATTATTGACTAGTCAACTAATGAGATATAGATTTATGCTGGAAATGAGGAAGAAAGAATTTCTTTGATCGTTATGACTGTTTTCTTTTTATGTTAATTTTTATAGTGAAAATCTTTGATAAAGCATAAGAGATTTCTAGCAAAAATCTTTGTCAACATGCTCGTTTACAAACATTCAATAATAAAATACTAAAAAAGATTAATAAGGGTAACGATTTTACCAGGTATCAAAAAATCGCTAAAATTTCATGTAATAAGTGATTAAATCTTTGTATTCACTTAATTGTTGGCCTGTCAGCTGATACAATTAAAGAAATTTTCAAACAATATCTTGTGTTATTGATACCTGTATTGATGGAATTAAATTGCATCAATTACATATGGTTTATGCTAGTATAATGAAGAAAGTTTTGGACATGCGTGTAGATCTTTATTATCACCGAATTAACTGAGCAGGGTGAAATGCCAGAATAAATAATCTGTCAGGTGGTGGTGACTGACATCAAAAAATATTTTTATCATTGTATTTATGGTAGTTTTAGTAGAAATATATTACTCGCGCAAAATTAGTGTGCAAACAGGATTAATGCTTCATATAAATATTTTTGTCAGTTTGGCGATTTATTGATTAGAATAATCTGATGTATTGCGATTACTGCTATGTTCCATTCTGATCTTTCGTGAATCTAATCTATTATTCTCTGTATTTAGATTTGACGTTGTTTAACTACCAGGATAACAGCGGCTCAAAGTCCTCTTAGGCAGTTCTAGTTTTTCTAAACAGACGTGAGCAGCTTAAATGCCATTGAAATGTGTGTCTTTCTAGAACTAGAGTTCTTTACGTATAGGTTTGTTGATAGCCTCACTGTAGCAAAAGTCAATTAAATTAGATTCTTTAGTTCCTATTGTGATCATAGGCTCACCATACTGCTTTGACTGGAAGTCAAAGCATGCAAGCAGCTCTTCTTACTATCGTGTTCTAGCTTTTTAATTGTTGCAGAATATTTGTTAAAAACATGACTAACAAAACATCAAGAGCTTTATTATCGGCATTACTGCTCTCTGGTGGTAGCTATACATACTGCAGCTCAGTTTTAACTTTTTGTTGCATGCTTTTTCGGAGTAAAAGCATGCATATTAGCTTTTTTTGTACCAAACATGGTTGGTTGTGAGTATCTGGAATATCTTTGCCATTGCATTTTAAAAAGCATGAAACTCTTTTTTTCTGTAAGGAAGCTCGTAAGATATGGTTAAACTACGTAGTTGCATGGTATTTTATGAGAAGTTGTTTAACCAAATTCTCTTCTTATTTTTGACAAAACCATATTCTGGCGCAACAATGAATTTATTAAGTCCATGATAAGTGACAGTCGATAATGAGCAGCAGGTAAAGGCGATCATTTTGCCTTAGAGATTGTATATACAATCGACCAAGAAATAAACGCAATACATATTGCTTAAATCAGGTATGTATTATTAACTCTCCTCTTTAAAAGGCATTTCTATTTAAGTATGCTGATGTTTGAAAGAGACCATATAATGTACCTTTTCAGCTAAATTCCACTCCACATGGCTTTCATGAAAATTGCCATTAGATATGTGGCTTGCCTGTACAGCTATGACATCAACTCTTGGACGCTTTTTACATGGCTTCACAGATAAGGCGTGGCCTTCAGATAAGGCGGTAGCAACGACCTGTTTAAGCATATTATGTGGCTACTGTGATCTCTGATCTTATAGACTTTATTCTCAGCATGAATAATAGCAGCATGTATAGTTGCTATGCTAAATAATTGTTGCTGATGAGTTAATGCAATGGCTCATGGATAATATCTTGGTTCACGGATATTTGTATGGTGGACTTTTTTTTATGAGATATAATCTTTTTGTTATTAAAATCATTCACGAAATTAGTTACACTGGATACGTCACCATATCCGAAACAGCATAAGTAAAAATGAACACAACTCCAGTTTGGAGTTGTCTGTAGCTCTATAGTATAAATTTATTTAGGAACTAAAATAGTTGCTGGTATATATTTTATTTTTCGGTGAGGGAGGGATTTGAACCCTCGATACATTTTTACATATACACACTTTCCAGGCGTGCTCCTTCAGCCACTCGGACACCTCACCGATCAGCTTACTATAAAAAAAAAAAAACTAACCATCAATAATATATTGTAATTTTTCTCTCTTTTTGCAATTAACTGGATAAATAAAAGAATAACATATTGAAAATAGATTCGATTATTACAGTCAATGTGTTATTACACTTTTTAATAAATTAAGCACGTTAAACGCATAGCATACGTAAGTTAAAAAAAATAATGAATAAATTTTCTATAAATATTAACAAATTAGTAATACTATTTAATAGTTAGCTAAATGATGCTAGTAATTAAATCTTTATTTAATTGATTATTCAAAATCAATTGATTTTTTTGTCTTCATGAGCAAAATGAATGATTAACGTAATAACGCAGTAATTATCCAAGCTAGCAGGTAGGATTTAGTATTACTAATTAAAGATTTTAGGCAATTCTTTCTTTGATCCTACTACATTTACTACTGTTGCTAACAGTAACACTCAATATAGTGAAATATTAACAATAATAATTAATCAATTTTTACTGATAAATGAAATATAGTTATTAGTGAAAAATGTAATAGTTTTGCTATTCTGTTATTAGCAAGATCTTGGTT
>JBHEQW010000066.1:0-3817 GCA_046530935.1 Arsenophonus sp. | reverse complement strand
GTTGTTGCTGAGATCCCATGACCTTAGGTGCTTTAATCTCAATATTTTTAATATCAGTCTGTATAGTCTTTGCTGTGGAAATAACCATTAGGAACTAAGCATGACGCCAGTGTCGAGAATGAGGCATTCATGATGTTGTCGCAGCATGGTTTTAAGCTCAGCCTCAATGTCTGTGGCTATTAGCTGCCTGCCAGCATTACAGATAAGCTCATGCAATGGATCACATCTAATATCTAATTTTGAGGATATCTGTATGGTAGATTTTTTAATGGCATATTATTATCATCTCTTTGTTATTAAAATCATTTATAAAATTAATTATCATGTATATGCAATCATCTCTGAAATCCAATACACCAGAAATTAGCATACCTCTCTTCATGACCATGAAGAGCCTATATCCTTTTTCATTGGAATAATCTTTCTAATTGCTTGGTAAATAATAAACTAAATTTTATTTTCATGATCTTAATTTTACCTGTGGCTTTAAGTAGATTGTCAGTTATTTTTCCAGTAATCATATGGCATTGGGACTTTAATGGTATTAGCTAAAAAATTAGAGTGAAAAAGCATTAACAATCAGTAACATCATTTTTAATTTTGAATATTAATTATTATTATGATTTAAAATAGTTATGATAAGTAAACTAAAAATTAGGCTACTGATTTCAGTAGCCTAATTTAATTATAGAAAATAATAAATTTTATTTATTATTTTCTATCCATTTCCCATCGATATAAAATGCACTCCAGCCAGTAGCTTTCCCATTTTTTTTTGAGGAAACATATTGTTGTTTAGTCTTACGACTAAATCTAACAATTGTTTTATTGCCATTAGGATCTAGCGACGGCGCTAGGGTTAAATAGATAAATTTATCTGGCAGACGATTTTTTAAACGTATTAATTCTTCAACTAATGGTGCTCGGGTCTCTCTTGATTTTGGAAAACTGTTAGCAGCTAAAAATATTCCAGACGCTCCATCTCTTAATACAAAGTAATCATCAGATTTTTCACAAATTAATTCCGGCAGTGGAATAGGATCTTTTTTAGGCGGAGACACTTCACCATTCTTTAAAATCTTGCGAGTATTTTTACAATTCTTATTTTTGCATCCCATATATTTTCCAAATCTCCCAATTTTCAGATGCATTTCTGAGCTACATTTATCACATTCAATAACAAGTCGATCATAACCTTTAATTCGGAATTCACCCTCTTCAACCTCATAACCATTACATACAGGATTATTTCCACATACATATAATTTATATTTATTATCAATAATATAACTATCCATTGCTGTTCCACATTTATGGCATCTACGGCGGGCTCGCAAAGCATGCGTTTCCACATCATCATCTTTGCCTACAATAATATTCAATAATTCATTATCAGGAATTAAATTAATTGTTTTTTTACAACATTTTTTTGATGGTAATGTATAACCAGAGCATCCTAGAAAAACACCAGTAGAAGCAGTTCTAATTCCCATTTGCAGGTGACAGTCAGGGACATTCAATCGATGTTAATACCATCGGATTGGGACGCATACCTCCTTCCTCGGGTGCCTTATTTGCGCTTTGAAGCTGCTCGGTAAAAGCAGCAAAAAAATCATCTAATATATTTTTCCACTCAATACGATCTTCTGCTATCAAGTCAAGCTGATCTTCCATTCGAGCAGTAAAATCATAGTCCATTAAATTACTAAAATTTTCATCTAACCTATCTGTAACTATTTCACCTATTTTTTCAGCATAAAATCTGCTATTTTCAATTTTTACATAGCCTCGATCTTGTATGGTTGAAATAATAACTGGATAGGTTGATGGCCGACCAATGCTACGTTTTTCGAGTTCTCTTACAAGTGATGCTTCGCTAAAACGGGCAGGAGGTTTAGTAAAGTGTTGGCTAGAAGACAATTTATTTAATTTAAGTTGACTGCCAACTTTGACCATTGGTAATGTTTTGTCTTCATAAGCTTTGCGGAATATAGGCATAACTTTTGCCCACCCATCAAAACGTAAAATATGCCTTTTAGTCTTCAACTCAAAATCTCCAGCTTTGACTGTTAATGTCATTGAATTAAATTCTGTTGGTGTCATTTGAGAAGCAATAAATTGATTCCAAATCAGCTGATATAGTTTTTTAGCATCCGCTTCCATCTTTTTTAAAAGATCAACACCAACGTTAATATTAGAAGGCCGAATAGCTTCATGAGCTTCCTGAGAACTTTTTTGATTGGTATAGATATTTGGTTGTTTAGGCAAGTATTTTTTACCAAATTTGTTGTCAATATAATTGCGGGCCATGCTTAAAGCATCCTGACTTAAATTAGTTGAGTCAGTACGCATATAGGTAATATAACCTGCTTCATAAAGATGCTGTGCCATAATCATGGTTTTTTTTACGCCAAAGCCAAGACGTGTGCTTGCTACTTGTTGTAAAGTTGAGGTAACAAAAGGTGGGCTTGGGTTGCTAATGGTTCTACGATCTTCACGATCTGATACATGATAATGTGCATTTTTTAATAATGCAACGGCAGCATCAATGTGTGATTTGGTGACTGGCTTAAACGGGTTACTATTTTCCCGTGTCACTTCCATTTGAATTAATGCTGTATCAACAGTCAATAAATCGGTATGAATCCGCCAATACTCTTGTGGTACAAATGCTTTAATTTCGCGTTCTCGTTCAACAATTAGACGTACAGCTACTGATTGAACACGACCAGCAGAAAGCCCGCGCGCAATTTTTTTCCATAATAACGGTGAAATCATATAACCAACAACACGATCTAAAAAACGCCGGGCTTGTTGAGCATTAACACGATCAATATTTAATTCACAAGGATTATCAAAAGCTTTCTTAATAGCATTTTTAGTGATTTCATTAAAAACCACTCGACTAAAGCGCTTATTATCGCCGCCAATCACTTCTCGTAAATGCCAGGCAATCGCTTCCCCTTCACGATCGAGATCCGTTGCAAGATAGATATGCTCAGCGTCAGAAGCTAACGATCTTAATTCAGCAACGACTTTTTCTTTGCCAGGTAAAATTTGATAATTAGCTTCCCACCCATGATATGGGTCAACTCCCATTCGATTTACAAGCGCTTCATGTTCATCTTTTTTTACTTTTTTTACTTTGTTGCCTGTATTTGTATTCTTTTGTGATCTGGAATTGCCACTTTTTGTTAAATCACGTATATGCCCTACGCTACTTTTAACAACGTAGTTATTACCAAGATATTTATTGATCGTCTTGGCTTTTGCCGGTGACTCTACAATAACAAGAGATTTACCCATAGTTATTTTTACCTAAAATATTGTCCAATCGCATTGACTTTCTAGCCAGGATCTAGATGGAATGAAATTTATTTTTTATATTGCGTTAGATTCAGAATATATCAACTTTTTTTTGTTCAAATATTGCTATATAAAAGATAAAAATCTTTATTAATTTATATTGTAATCAGATTAATTAATATAATTTAATCAGCAAAACAATGATAAAAGTAAAAGAATAGCAAATAATAAAAACAATACATTCTACACGATAAAAATGATGCGTAACCAATTACGCTATTTATAGATATTATTATACTAACGAAAACTATCTAAATCATAAAAAAACTACTTTGCAGTATCAGTTAAACCAGATATTACATGTAATTCTTTGCATGAACTTACTCCTAATGGGACCTGGCAGCTAATACTTTACAGATGTTAATTGTGAGTTAGAGGCCATGCTGAGACAAGATGCCGAATGCCACTTCCTTATCAATATTATGTCATTGCCTGTCGCACGTAACATTTA
>JBHEQW010000065.1:0-4755 GCA_046530935.1 Arsenophonus sp. | reverse complement strand
TTATTAAGAGTTTAAAAATCTCATTTTTAACAGCAGAAATGAGATTTATGGGTTCCTATTGAGTAATTTTTTTTATTGGCATAACTAGCATTATCTTTATCGATCTAAGTGCATAAAAAACACATTTCAGATTTAATTGTATAGTAGAGAGTATGTGCTTATGCCATCTCTATGTATTGATTATTAAAGAATTATAATTGCTACAACAAGAGTTGAAAATCCAACTAATCATGATCTATGTTTATTATTTTTCAAATGATATTATTTCCATTGTCCACTATTTTAGATTCCACTAACATTACAATAGGTATTTTTGAGGATGATAAAGGCAAAAATTTAATTGAATTGATACAAAGATTATCAAAATTGACTATTTTTTTTAAAGTTTTTTATTACTCAATAACAATCAATAAGTTACTGAAGAAATTAATAATTGTAATGAACTAAATAGTAATAGTCTATATTAATGGTGCATTTTCTACAAAATTGTAATACGCCAACACCATCGTACGTCGAAAGAAAATCAACTCCTGTTCAACTTATCCTTATTCTTAATGCCAGAATACTAATAGTGCAAAGATCAGCATTAACTGCGGTATATGCATGTTATTTGAAATAATTAACAAGAGTTCATTAAAATGCAGATAGGAAAAAAATAATAGCTGATTAATCATTCGCTATTGGTGTGGTATAATTGGTGGGGTATAAATATGGTATTTATGTATAATAAAAAGCAAGATCTTAATCTTAGTTATAAATAATTTATTGTGCTAATATGCTGGTAGAATTAATCACGACCATTACTGTAATAGTCCTTCATGGCTCACTTAATTGTTAAATTCTAGCTACTTTAAATAAGACATATACTTGATCTGTTATTGGTTTTTATGTTTAAGTACCTGATAAATTTTTATAACTAAAGTGTGATAACAGCATTACTTATTATTCTATTTCCATGCACTAATATTAGTAGTGATTATTGGCATTTCCGTTATGTGTAATTCTATTTTAGAGATAATTGTTTATTGATAGACCACACGATGATGATTTGTGGTTTGTCATTGGTCGCTAATCGGTTTTTGTTTATTAAACTATGCCATCTTGCTTTCAACTAAGCAAGAAGAGTTTATTGGTGTATTTGTTTTTATGATGCTAGATGTATTGCTAGCAGAGTATGTGTTTCGCCAATAGAAGACATGTCGATTTTGTTATAAAAATTTATTGAATCAATTCAATTCAACGTTTTATTAATTTTATTAATTTTGCTAAATAAATTTATTTAAAAATACTAATTTTGTCGTATCACAAAAATTGTAGTAATTATTAATAATTTCATTATGTAAGCACCTTACCTCATACACAACATAATCGTCTTATTTTGGTTATTTAGTTGAAAACTTGTCTATGACATAAGATAAAAATCTCGCTAAGATGTTATTTTAGCAAGATTTTTATTAAAAAATTAAATTAACGGCGGTCCCCAAGAATACGTAACATCATCAAGAACAAGTTAATAAAATCTAAATAGAGTGTTAATGCACCAAGAATAGCGTATTTTCGCATACATTCTTGATCATGACTATCAATTTGGCTGCCCATGTCTTTTAGTTTTTGTGTATCATAAGCTGTCAAACCTGCAAAAATTAATACACCAGCGTAGCTGATAACCAACATTAACCCAGAACTTTGCAGCCAAATATTGGCCAATGAAGAAATAATCAGGCCGATTAGAGACATAAACAAGAAGCTACCCATACCACTTAAACTATGTTTTGTTGTATAACCATAAAAACTAAGTGCTCCAAACATAGAAGCAGTGATAAAGAAGGTGCTTGCTACAGAAGCCCCAGTGTAAGCAACTAATACTAAGGAAATCGTTAAGCCTGTCAGCGCCGAATAGAGCATAAACATTGCTGTTGCCAGCGCCCCACTCAATTTAGGCAATAGAAATGACAACCCTATAACCAATGCAAATTCAGCAACAATAAGCCCTATCAATACCCAACTATGCGTTGCTAGATTCATAATAATATTACTATTATTGGTTGCATACCAAGCAACAAACGCAGTTAATAACAAACCCACCGTCATCCAGCCGTAAACTTGCGCCATATAGGTTTGAATACCTGCGCCAGCGCGCTGGACGATCGAATCATTTTGACGTTCAAATCGATCCATGATGTGATCACCCTCATCATTTGTGTTAAAGATAAAGCTATTTATTTTAAATAACTCAGTAAACTTGAACTAAGTGTATCATGATTTTTTCATAAAAGCATGGTTTTATATGCCAAAATAAGCAAAGATTTTATATTACTTTATATTTTATATTTTTTATATTTTATTGAGCTAAATTTTAATAAATTTAAATAAATTCAATAAAAATGATGTCACTAATACTGAAATGTGGATTTTGATTATTTTCTGTCTCTTGACTCAACATATCGATTGCTTTTCCCTTAAGTTAAATTCTATGTATTTTCAATACAGTGCTTTGGTTTTTCATATAATACATAAAAAATTTTTTAGCTTAAAATACTACTACACAATGCTGGCTGGCTATGTTAAACACTGACAAAAATAATTTTCTTGCCAGGCCGTAAAGTGCCAATTCGATATATAATTATAGATATGTTTTAGTTGAAAACTTACAACGCGCTTCATTTATAATACAACAATTTAATGCTGCCATGTAATTGGAGGATATCTTCAAAAGTGACGAAATTAATGTTATTACCCAAGTTCTGATTACGCACTTTATCCTGAAAATGACACCACAACAGGACCAGACCAGCACAATGGCATTGTGCTAAGCATTTATAATGTTCATCAACATTAAAAGTTTATTTATTGAATAATTAGTGTGTATCTATTATTATTTATCATCTAGTTAAACATGTATGAATGTGATTGCATTGCCTGCATTTATGTGTAAGCAAGCTGTAAAAAGTATCATTATAATGCAAAAGTTAGTTTTTTATTTTCTAGCGCTTTAACCACAACCAAATGTTCACAATATTTGCCTTAATGCATCACGCAATTCTTCTACAGTAGAAGAATGATTTTTTAACTTTAATTTATCTGTGCCTGTAAAATTTATTGACTTAAATAAAAGATTTTAATCATGCTGTTATCACCTTAAAATCCACGGATTTATTACAAATTTTCCAATTAATCTAAACAACGCTAATAACCATATCTTTTTTTTACAGCTTTACATATATCATAAATGGTTAATTCAGATGTCAACTCTCATTCCATTTTAACGCCAGTTTTATATGATAATCAACAGGCATAAGTCAATACTAGTACGATTATAGCTTATTTATGCTTCCAGTAACCACTACATTACTTATTAATGGCCTATGATGACAAAGTAGAATCAGATCGCAACTTTTTTTGGCTGCGTGAAATGCCAGAAATTCGCGAGATAGCACAAACATCAGTTTTGTAATAAGTCCCATTGATAAACAGTATTAAATCTCTTAATATTCATTGTTATAAATGGCTTCATACAATACTTACAGAATGGTTTCTATTTTAGCATCCACATCTAAAAAATGCGCTTTACCTGCTTTCTGTGTTGATATGAGTTAGTTAAAACGACTTAAGCTTCATTAATAGATGATTAGATCGCTAAAAATTATATTTATCACCTACAATAATAATTGAAATGTTTGACATTACCGTGTCATATCACATTCTTCATTTTATGAAGAAAATGCTTCTCAATGTTTTAATTATAATTCTGTCTGATGCGTGCTTTTAATGCTTAAGATTGAGCTGCATAAACTAAATAAGTCGCATAAAATAATACCGAGTTCCATAAACATAAAAAAAGATGAAGATAACCAGATAGTGGAAGAGATGCATAAATAATTACAACTTTAATGAAATTTCTTTTTATATATGGATCATTAAATAAGTATAACTGTGAGTTTGTTATCTATCATGCATTTATACATAATAAAAATTAGCTTAATCATTTCACAACATTCTATCCCTTATCAACGAAATTATTATTAATTAAACATTAATTTTTATGGTAGATTTAAACTATTAAAAATAGTTTTTTAATAGTTTATTTATTTTATAAATATAAGGAATTCCATGTACTTTGTTCATTAGCTGGTGTTCCTATTAAATAGAATTTTCATATTTTACTAGGTATGGAGAGTTCTCTTATTAGCATGCTGAAAATATAATTTATAGTAAAAGTTAGAATAAATTTTTGGATCTTTTTTTAAATTTTTTTCCAGTCAGAAATTTATAATAACTTGATCTAAGACAGTAAAGATATTTAACTTAACCAATCCTAAAACAGCTTCTACTAGGTTATTAGTTGAACTAATAATAGGGATTACTTTTAATACCGGCTGCTTTTAACACATACTATAAGTATATATTTTTATTCTAAATAGATTAACTTTCTAAAAAGTTTATATGTTAATAATTTTTTATTATAATCAGCCGTTAAATAACTGGAATATTCCCTATAGTAACACAGGAACACATTGGATGCTTACTTCTTAATGCATTTTTTTGTAACATTGAATTATGTAATCTCTCAGCATAACTTTTTTAAAATATTAAATGCATCTTCAATTTTTATGTTTTTTAATAAATGAACTGCCTTTAGTAAAAGTTAAAAAATAATAAATTTACCTTCACTAACCATATCTACCTAATAACGCATCAATAAAACAAGATACTAAACTTTCAATTTAAACAATATTTTTAAAATTGGTTATAATT
>JBHEQW010000064.1:0-11968 GCA_046530935.1 Arsenophonus sp. | reverse complement strand
TTAAAAATTATGATAGTTGAGTGATTGTAATGCGTTTTTTGGCTTGGCTTATATCAGTATTCTATTATTGTTATTTGTTTTTATCGCTGTAGGTTATTAGCTGGTGTATTAGTTTGTGTAGATTGCAAAGAAATTAATGATAATTTTTTACCATTGATTCAATCTGTCATTTTATCATTGATTTAATCTGTTATTAAGTGGAATAAGGATATTCTCAATTGTTTTATCAAAAGTGTGGTATTTGTTTTTTACTGTTAGCTAGATCGCTTTATTTAAAGGTTATGATACCAATCCCAACATCAGAATGGATATATAAGTTGCGTAACAACTAAAAATATTGTTTATTCGGTATTTAGCTGTGTGAAATTTAGATTTCATGCCGGCTGAACTGATATTTCAAAATTAATTCATGAGAAGATAAGAAAAATAAAATTTTAATTAGACTATTTATTTTGATTGCATTTAGCTATGCTTGTCTTTTTATTTTTAAAACTTTTAGACATTAAATAATTTTATAATCAAACGATTTATTAAAGTTATGGTTTCTTTTACCAATGTAGGTGGATTGAAAATAATTTTGTTGGTAAAGATAAGTGTAAGGTACTCTGGTTTGGTGAATAGTCAATATTGTTTTTGATAAAAATTTATACTCTACGTGTGTACTATCTTAGTGATTTTTAATCAATATTATAAAATCTTATGATAAATGTGTCGTTGTCGACACTTATCACTGGATAAAGTATGTGAGAAGTTTTTAGCACTTAACATATGTTTTTATAATCCTGATTAATAAGGGTTATATTTTTTTTTATGACAGCAGAAATTATTTATTAGGAAATCTGGTGTTGTGTGAATGTCAGGCTATATTCCATTTTAATGTTTTATGAAGCCTTTTTTTCATCATTAAATTAAACATTACTTACTACTAGTATCATAGGTTAAATCTTCTTAGCCGATTTTAGCTTTTCTAATAAGATTTGTAGCACCTTAAATAGAATTAAAATTGTTGTTTTTCTCTAACTTCAGTTCTTCTCGCGTTTGTTTCGTCATTCTTATTGACGCTAAATATGTTAGGTTGAAGTCGTAGAGTGCCAGTACTTTTTCTCAATCTTTCTCTTGCTTCTTCATCGCTGTAGGATATATTATGAGAATTTTGCTAAAAAAACATCAGTGGCCGCTATTAGCAGGATCGACAGATTTATGCTAGCCAGAGAGCTACTGGTCAGCTCAGAATTAATTTTTAGTTTGTATCCATTTGAAAAGTGAAGTCAGAACATTATCTGTTTTATATATCCAACAAGCGTTGGTACTGCGTGTCCATGGATATCTTTTAGAATTGAAATCCAAAAACCAATGGAAGTGTCTCCATACGTAGCAAGCTTTGAAGATACAGTTAAGCCAGGTGGTTATAGTCAATTAAAAAGTTCAGTCAAATTATTGTTTGATTATTGATAGCTATCTTCAAGCGCAACTAGCTTATTACGTTAATGATCAGTGACACAGATAATGACCACAAGTAGGCAAAGGGATCCTTCTTGGTTGAGAGAAGTGTATATAGGCATTGGCAAAGAAATAAATGTAGCAGCGCATATCCATTAAATCACGCATCCAGCATTTCATGCTGGATGTTAGCTATTGTTGCTTCAGCATACTGAAGCTGCTCTAGCAGAGTGCATATCATCTTTTTTTTTATAAAGAATCAACATTTAAGCTTAGTGAAAATCAGTTATGGATAATGCTTCGCGCATGTATAGGTCTATATGGCAACTTTTAGAGGCTTTTATATGTTTTAGATAATCTGATAACAACTAGATGTTAAAGGATATTCTATTGTTGCTGCGATCTTGACCTTATAATTTCAATACCGACAATACCAGTTTGGATGGTTCGCTATGGCAAATAACCGTTACGGACGACTGGATGTGTATGAAATGCCACCATCAACAATGTGGCCTGGTTCAGCAATGTTATTGCAGTGTAGTTTTGAGTTCAGCCTCAACAGCAGTTGCTATCATCTTCTTATCATCATTACTGATGAGTTCATGCAATGGATCAAAGGTAATATATGATTTCTTAGATATCTGTATAGTAGACTTTTTATAGTCTATAATCTCCATATTTTTGAAATTATTTATAAAATAAGTTAGAAGGATTGCCATCATCTCAGAAACTTCTATAGACCATAACCCAATAAACAAGAATAAGTTGGATAGTATGCGCATTAAAGTTACTAAAGCAGCTATAATATTAGAAGGTTTAATTTGGTAATTATTATATATGAAGTTTGGATCTTAATCGTTCAAATATAGCAAGAAAGCAAACTTAATTTGCGGAAATAATGAAAGATATTCCTAAATATCATGAGGAATATATAATATGATAAGAAAAAGAATCTGTTTTATGTTTAAATATTTATTAATAGTTTATTTGTTAATGGTTACTTTAATTTCGTTAGCGATAGATCAAACTAAACTCATATAAACTGATACAAAAATCTGTTGCTAAACCCTTTACATGCTTAAAAATGAGTAACATATGATCAGGAAAAATCCATATTGCTTAAGCAAGATTGTTCGTGAAGAGTTTATATCTTATGTATAAATTTAGTATATAAAGAGCATTACTATAAGAATCTTATAGAGCAACGCCTTCTATACTAGAATGATTATTTTTTTGCGATTAAAGCCCACTTAAAATAAGTTTATTGGCAAATACTAAGCTTTAATCAAAGTATCATTGCAACGTATTAAATTGTGCTAAAAACAACTAAGGGTAGATAGTAATCCGCTTCCTATTTAACTAACAGTGACTGATCTAGATTGTAGATGATACGCTACTTGTTGTGCTTAATTTTAAATTGCATAAAAACAGCAAGACGGATTATTAGCAAGCTTATGATGTGGCTATTGAATGAGTTAGTTTAACTATAACTAAACAACAAAAATAAATGGGCTAATAATTTATATATTAAAGGTATTGATGGTTTGATGCAAGAGTTTCTCTGTAACGAAAACATCTCATTACTTCAAAAAATAAAAAAATCATGATGCCCATATTAACTTAGGAGTAGAGATGTCAATTGTTGATTTTAACTGGTAAGCTTGATCATGATCTTTGCCAGCTTTTTTCTATACAGAAATAAGTTGGTGAAAGGTATCAATGCGATTAATGTTTTTAGTTATCTCAGATCTATTCTACAGATCTGTCTATGTTTGTTAGGTTAAAGTCATAACAGTAGTCAGAGAACAAATGAGTACTTGAAGGATAAGACTGAACTTTTTAAGAGTTTTATTAGGCTTTATATATAAGCTTGATGATTTGTGAACTAATTGTTGGCCATGAATTTTAAAAATGATTTATATATAAAGCAATCGCTCTTGTGCATTTTTATGCAAATACTGTTTTCTTTGATTTGCAACAGATAATCGATCATCGATTATGTTAGATGCATTGTCTTTTAGCGTTTAAATTGAGTTAAATTATGGATACAAATGAAATAAAGCAATTATTAATAGAACAGTTGAAACTTGATGAAGTGATTGTAAATAGCGATGGTACCAATTTTCAAATAATTGTTGTTAGTGAAATGTTTAATGGCATGAGTCTTGTTAAGCAGCAGCAAGTGATTTATTCGCTACTAATGGAATATATTGTAGATAATCGGATCCATGCATTATCAATTAAAGCTTATACCCCAGCAAAATGGCAAAGAGATCGTAAGCTTAATGCTTTTTAAGTCTGTAGTTTTGCATTGGTAATATAAATATTACTCATAGAGAATTTATTGATGGACAAGTTTCAATTAAATGGGCCAACTCGTTTGATGGGAGAAGTTTCAATTTCTGGTGCAAAAAATGCTGCACTACCGATATTGTTTGCATCCTTATTAGCAGAAGAACCAGTTGAATTACAAAATGTTCCAAAGCTAAAAGATATTGACACAACAATTGAATTACTCAATCAGTTAGGTACTAAAGTTAAGTGTAATGGAGTTATTTTTGTTGACGCAAGTGGTATTAATAAATTTTGTGCTCTTTACGAATTAGTTAAGATGATGCGTGCATCTATTTGGGCTTTGGCTCCATTAGTTGCTCGGTTTGGTCAAGGCCAAGTATCTTTACCTGGAGGATGTACTATTGGTGCACGTCCAGTTGATTTGCATATTGCTGGGCTTGAGCAACTTGGTGCTAAAATTACCTTAGATGATGGTTATGTTAAAGCATCGGTTGATGGTCGTTTGCAAGGTGCCAATATTGTTATGGATAAAGTTAGTGTCGGAGCTACCGTGTCTATTATGACTGCTGCAACTCTGGCACAAGGAAAAACTGTTATTAAAAATGCAGCTCGTGAACCTGAAGTTGAAGATACAGCTAATTTTTTAAATTCATTAGGGGCAAAGATTAGTGGTGCAGGCACAGATAGCATTATTATTGAAGGGGTGGTACGCTTGGGGGGTGGTGTTTATCAAATTTTACCTGATCGGATTGAAACAGGTACTTTCCTTGTTGCAGCAGCTATCTCTGGAGGAAAAGTAATTTGCCGTAATACCAAACCAGCTACATTAGATGCAGTATTAGGTAAATTATGTGAAGCTGGTGCAGAAATTACAATTGGTGAAGATTGGATCCAACTGGATATGCATGATAAGAGACCAAAAGCAGTTAGTATTAAAACAGAACCATATCCTGGCTTTCCAACAGATATGCAAGCTCAATTTACCTTACTTAATTTAGTGGCTGAGGGTATTAGTACAATAACAGAAACTATTTTTGAAAATCGTTTTATGCATATTCCAGAGTTAATTCGTATGGGAGCTAATGCTGAAATAGAAGGAAATACTGTTGTTTGTTATGGTGTTGAACAACTTACTGGTGCTCAAGTTATGGCTACTGATTTGCGAGCATCAGCTAGTTTAGTGCTTGCTGGTTGTATTGCGAAAGGAAAAACAATTATTGATCGAATTTATCATATCGATAGGGGATATGAAAAAATAGAAGAAAAACTGCGTAATTTAGGGGTAAATATAGAGCGTATTACTAAAAATAAAATATAACACGATATTTTATTAGATAAAATCAGGGGCTTAGTTAAACTGCTAATATCTTGCTTTATCATAGTAAAGATTTAGTTTTTTTATTGTATTATTCAATTTTAACGTAACAGTTATTTTCCGTTGCATACTATCGTGATACTGACATACAATATTGTCTAGACTAATTTTAGCAATTTTGTCAATTGTTTCTGCAGCAGATGTAACTGCCTGACTATTCATAGAAATAATAATGTTAGTGGTTTTAAAACCGGTATTTTTTATGTGCTATTGCAAATTTGCTGCATTAACTTATCTAAAAGCACCTGTGTTTTTAATTT
This sequence comes from Arsenophonus sp., assembly GCA_046530935.1. GTDB lineage: Bacteria > Pseudomonadota > Gammaproteobacteria > Enterobacterales > Enterobacteriaceae > Arsenophonus. The sequence continues at coordinate 6,598 of JBHEQW010000064.1, read as the reverse complement.
AGTTAAAAACATTATTGTTAGAGCAAATACGAGGTAAGTCTCATCTAGTTATGAAACTGATGAAGCAGAAGATTATTCCATAATCACGAATAAGTTTTTCTATAATTTTAGTTCTTAATCATTTGAAATATCAATACTTAGAGCCAATACGAATCAGACGTGTAAAACTATTTTCTGAGTAATTAAATAAAAGTGTACTAATTCCGGTTAGTTAACTTTCAATATTAATTAGTGCTGCGCCTGAATTTTCATGATTATATATATGCATCTATGCAGAAAATTATGGTTAGCTGGTGGTAATAAAAAAAGCCATATATATATCCATGGGGTACTAATAATTTTTTGTCTTAGAGTTTGCAATAAATCATATGAGTTGCCGATGTCTAACATAATATTGCTAACGTATGTTTAGGCTGTAAATTAATTGAAATCATGGAAAGATTTTTGGCGTCTCTTTTTTAAAAGATCATGTCTGTTAAGTTAACTGATCTAACAATAAGTGCATCAAAAATTAATCAATCAGGTAATGTAATTTAATTTTATTCGTCTTATTAACGACATCTTTGTTTGTAATAACATAACCGTTAATACTTCTAATGATACTAGAGCTTTAATGCAGTTAATTTAGTCATTTTCTAAAAAATTACCTGTATCAGCTATTATAAATATAAAACAACTGCTGATATATAACCGCTTTAGTATTATAAATAGACTGTTCATCTTTTTTGCCCACCAGAAGGTTGCTGAGTTGTTTTATGTGTATAAATGGAATAGCTTTAGAAAAGTATCAGCGATAACAAGATTTATAAATATAACTGCACGAAAAAGTTTGATGGTTCGGAAATTAAATACGTATTTAAGAGAAGACTAAAAGTCATCCTCTTTTCCTAAAAGAGGAGTAGAATCAGTTTTCTGTTTCTTGTAAGTAAAAATTTCATCTGAGTGTGTGTTTTTTAATATTATTTGAATAATTCCTTTGCTTGTTTACCACGCCACAAGGATAGAAAAAGTGGCTTCTAGCTACATAGAATGCATTTGTACGGATCAATCTACACCTCGAATTTTTTATTTTTGTGTGGCCTGTTATCTTTAGCGCTTTATATACCTTCAGTAATAGTATACCTCGTTTATGATTCGATAAGAAATCATAATAATTTATCATCTTAAAATGCTTCTAAGGAATAGGCTAAGATATAGTGCCAAATCATCTCTCTTCCTGCCAAAGAGTCTCTTTCTGCAGGTATTGTTTAGTCCGGTGGTCATTAGAGTAATGATCTACAAACTCACATTCCATCTTTTGTAATGCTACAGTTTTGATGAAGATGCCTATGGCGTTTGATGTAGTGAGTGCTGTTCGAAGTATTGTACGTTTTATATACCATGCCACTTTAATCTTTTTAGCGAAATGCACTTCTTTCTAAATAAACTTATGTACTATGCTTTCATAAAAGGCTATCTCTCTCTCCTGGAGAGCAGGTATGCTACTATCTCACGAAGAAAAGATACTGTGTATATTTGTTATGTTATGGTTATGAGGTAACAGACAGATGATGACAGAGTCTTGTTAAATTTCTTCTACTGCTCTTTTTTTAAAGAGCACTATAAATGTTTAATATTCAGACTGCTACATGATGACTGAGATATTAATATATTAATATTTATTGAATTGTCTCAAGCATAAGTCTGTAAGGTACAAAAGATAATAATTTCGATACATTGTTTGCGTTGCCAACTTCACTACAGAATAGCACGCTGATAAAGAGAAAGAGGCGTGAAACCATGGCGTGAGTGCGGCGGCACTTATTGTTGCAAAAAACAAAAAGAAGATGGTGGATAGTAAAAATAATCTGTTGCTAGTTATAGTTGAGTAAAATATAAGCACTGCAATGCCAACTATTGCTCAGTAGCTTTGAAACAGGATGAACTGGAGGATTTTGACTTATAGTTTTATAAGAAAAAACTGTAGTTATGGAACATTTAGAAGGAGAGAGGCATAAAAAGTATTGTCCATCTTTTGGAGATGGGATATCCATCTAGCATCGCATGTGCTGTAGGTAAGCATTTACTAAATAGATAGATTGTTTTATACGAGTTAACAACTTTTAGACTGTTTTTTGAGAAATTTATTCTACAAATCATAAATGGTAAAAAAGAGTTTATTTTGGCGTGTGCAATATATAAATTTGGGTAAATTACTCTTTGTGTATCTTGTCAGAGAAATAAGAATTGTTATTCTGTCTGCATTTATCATATCTATCGTCTTAATTATCTTTGTGTTTATTCAATAGGACGAAGGATAATGGGATTATACCTAGTTTCCTATACGTGATGAATTCATCAGCAAGCATGCTTTCTCAGTCATTGCACCATTAATGCAGTTGTATCCGGCGTCATAAGATTGGCATTTGGATTGGTTAAAACCTGAGATAATGGTGATTAGAAGCAGATAGTTCTTGCATATCGAGAAAAAATTCTGGACTGAGAGTTGAACACATTGTTGTATAGCCTTTTTTGTGGTGCGTTGAAAAACGCACTCAGTATGTCATCATTTAATTTCCTGATAGGAATCTCATAAAGCCTCTTTGAATGAAAGAGGCTGTGTGTGTAACATATGAACTAGTGTGTTGTATTGCTGATTTTTACTCAGTTTGTTCTTTCTAGAAGATTTATTCATAGCTATCTAGATAAATTTCTGAAAAAATTAATATATCGCATAGTATGAAATATTATTCAGATCATGAATATAGTAGTATTTTATACTAAGCTATGAACTAGATGCTAAAATAGCAGAATAGATAAATACAAACAGGTACAATAGTTAATAGTACCTGTTTGTGGATGATTAATTGAATATATTATTACCTCGAAGTAATAAATAGATATTTTGATCACCACGTAAAATATTTAATGCTAAAGCGGTAGGCTTAGTTTCAATAATTTTACGAAGTTGATTAATGTTTTCTATTCGTTGTTCGTTGGCACTAATGATAAGATCACCTTTTGCCAGACCAAGCATGGCGGCAGGTGAATTAGATGAAACGCTATCGACCTTGACACCTTTGGTCCCCCTGATTATATTATTGCTTAAAGTAGCTCCCATTAGTGAAGTTGTTAAAACTTCAGCTTTCATGCCACTTGAATCACTATCTTCTAAGGTAACATTTACTTCCATTGGCTTGCCTTTACGTAGTAGCCCAATGATGATTGGCTTACCGATTTCACTAGTGCCAATTTTAGCTCTTAACTCAGCGAAACTATTGATATATTTTTTATTAATTGAAACTAAAACATCACCAGATTGAATGCCTGCTTTAGCTGCTGCAGAATTTGGTATTACTTCACTAACAAATGCCCCTTTTTGCACATCAATATTTAATGCTTTCGCTATATCAGAGCTCATTTCAGTGCCTTTGATTCCAAGTAATCCACGTTTTACTTCACCATGTTTGATAATTTGATTACTAAGGGATTTAGCCATATTTGATGGGATCGCAAATCCGATACCAATATTACCTCCACCAGGCGCTAAAATAGCGGTATTAATACCAATAAGTTCACCATTGAGATTAACCAATGCACCACCTGAGTTACCTCTATTAATTGAAGCATCAGTTTGAATAAAATTTTCTAGACCTTCTACATTTAAACCACTACGACCCAATGCAGAAATAATGCCTGATGTTGCTGTTTGGCCCAACCCAAAAGGGTTGCCAATAGCAACAGCAAAATCACCAACTCGCAGTTTATCGGAGTCAGCTATTTTAATCGCCATTAAGTTTAATTTTTTTAGGTTTTCTGTATTTGAATCTTTTATTTGTAATAGGGCGATATCTGTTTGAAGATCACGTCCGATAAGTTTAACGTCAATTTCTCTGCCATCATTGAGCTGAATTTGGATACTATTAGCATTATCAATGACATGGTTATTAGTTAGGATATAACCTTTTTCAGCATTAATAATAACCCCTGAGCCTAATCCTTCAAAAGGGCGAATACTCTGTTGCTGGGATGGAAAATTTGGCCCAAAAAAGAATTTAAATTCTTCAGGTAATTGTTGATTTTGTACGCGAGTTCCAGATACACGAATACTAATTACTGTAGGAAGTACTTTTTCTAGCATCGGTGCTAGGCTAGGTAATCCTTGGCCAGATGATAAAGCAATTGGTGGCATTGATGCAGAATAAGTTACTGCAGTTATATTTATGAGTGAAAGAGCAATACTCATGGGTAATATAGTTAAAAAATATTTCTCTTTTTTCATCGTGAATTCAATTCTCTTACATACATAGTTTATTTAAGGTAATTTGTTTTTTTAGATAGATTATTAAAAGCCTCAGCAAGCCTAAATACTTTAAATTATGCAAAAAAGTTCAGCTAACAGATAGTAGTAATCGTTTTTACATGTATTTACATGATGTTAATTTTTATAACAAGATAATTCTATCAGGTAAAAGTCTACTGCTATTAAAGTTAGATAAAAATGCAATTTCATTAAAATATGTAACCTAATTTACTTTTTTCTTTTATATTGAGCGAAATAAGCCAGAAGAGCCTTCAGAGTAATCTTTGGGTTGTGAATTAATGAAAGATTGATCATTGTCTAATTCAGTCAAACGATACTTAAAAGAGTTGTTTTTTATTGGTATATCAGATATCAATTCATGAAAACTTTTTGGCATATGCTGATAGAGTTGACGATAGTCTTTTGCCATGTTATCGAATAATTCTGCACTACGTGCAAAATGCTTAATCAATTCTTTATGATATTCTTCTAATTCATGTGTTTTTTTTTCAAGCTCAGTTTGTAAAGCTTGTTGGTTACGTATCTTGGTATTTCCGAAGCGAATTAGTAGTACACCAATAATGAAACCCACAATTAGAGCAATTAGTAGATATTCCCAAGTCATGTTGACTCCTTCATTATAAGAAAACAAGATTTTGTTTTCATAGAAATAAATTTCTAGTTTATATAGCAATTATACTATACATGTTAAAAGGAGATAAGTGAAAATTGAAAAAATTGTTGGTAATGATTTTATTATCATTTTGAAGTACTAAAGGTTATCGATATCATGTTTATGATTTCTTTTATTGGTCAATAAAATTATGACATTTTTAAGAAGTATCATGCTGATATGATTATTGATCCCAGCTAAACGTTACAAACAGTTTTTTGGTATCTGTGATTATCAATTTGATGAGGTGAGAAGTAAGGCGATAGCACGTTTAGATATTATTCATCATAAATTGTTTAATGAAATAAGTGCAACATAAAAGTTTCACTACAATTATCACTGTCTTTGTGTAAGAGAAGAAATTCTCTTGTGCTAAGTGAGAATGAAAGTTTAACTATATTAAGATTAAGCTGAAATAAGAAGAAATAGTGGAAAGGCAAAATTGAAATGAGTTGAATAAAGTGAATTCCCATTATTAAAATGTTATCAGTAAAGAAAGCACTAAATCAGCTCTTATCTGTTAAGAAGAAGTTAATAACAGTTAGAAACGGCTAAAGAAGAGTATTCATTCTTTACAAAGGATGTCATTTTCCGGCAGAGAAAACATAGGAAATTAATTCAATTTATCTTTATGCTGTGAAACACTGTAATCACATTAATTTTTTAATGTTCATGTAAATATTAAAAGACAGCATGAATAAAAAGAGATTATAAAAAGCAAAGGTAATCAACCAGAAAAATAACTGGAAATAATAATAGGATTGATTAATAGAGGAACTACATCACTCTTAAAAGAAGCTGATGTAAAATGGTGATTTATTCATAGAATTCCTTATTAAGATTATGAATTAAATTAAAAAATTAGATCTCTATGAAAAATGCAATAAATCAAAAATATAAACAACTGGAATGGTATTCTATTTATTGGTATGTTGTGATAGCTATGATTAATAATCCAAGGAAAAGTATATATATGGCTTTAGCAACAGATCACTTAAAAAAAGCTAGAAGTTTGCAAAAGCTTATGATGAAATCAATCAAGAGCGAATTATCTTCTTGATGTCACTATTAAAGTAATACAGATCAATCAGAAAAAAGATACTTCCGGAGTAGATAATCATGTAATTAAGATTATAAAAGGACGAAAATACTTTTATGAGTTATTAAGACAAACAGACTCAGGAAATGATTATCAAGTAAAATAGGTTTATATAGCAAAAAAGAATTAGGAAAAGCTCATGAAATTATACTTATTTATTCTGTATTGGTGGTCTTGGAGATTGTGTGTATATTCTGCTGATTAATTTAGTAAATAATTTCAACAATAGAGAGATGATATGACATGAAAAAGTCTACTCTACAAATATCCATGAACCCAGATATTACCTGTGATCTCTTGCATAAACTCATCCTAATGCTACAAGGCAGTTGATAGTAACTGTTGTTGACGGTTTTAACATCGAAGCTATGCTTGTGTGGCAACGTGCTTGAATGCCCCGACTTTTTAATAGGCGTGTTCTTTTCATTCTTGTTTGTAAAAGTTATTTGCCACACTGAACCATACAGACTGTTATATGCGATGTTGAGATTAAAGCTCCTAATATCAGAGGATATTAGCGTCAAATGAATATGCTTCAACAGGT
>JBHEQW010000063.1:0-10226 GCA_046530935.1 Arsenophonus sp. | reverse complement strand
TATTTATTTAAGTTATTCAGATAAAATAATTGATGGATAGTATTAAAAATGATATTAGTGCTGTGCTAATTATGGTGTAGTATTAATTACCATTTAATTATTAAACAACCATTCTAAATAGAATAGGTTTAATTTTTATATTTATTTTTCAATATAACCATAGAATCGATTATCATCACTATGAATTGTAGTAATAATTTCTGGTGTATCGACTATCGATTCAAAGTATTTACGGATACGGCGGATAGTCACATCAACAGTTATATCCTGTAGTTTTAATTCACGTCCAATACATTTTTTCAAAAGTTTTTCGCCTGTTTAAATTTTACATGGATTTCAGCAAAAATGTAACATGCCTCTGAATTCACTACGTGCTAATTTATATTAATAATCAATATTGCTGGATTTAAAGAGTAACTATTAATATCCAATATCCAGCTAAAAGCCATTAAATTTTTAACTTTCAATGTGATTGTATTGTTCAGAACTAATTTGGCAAAGATTTTTTATGAACGAAAGTAAATTTCTGGCAAGAATTGTTAATTCACTATGGTTAAAAGGCTTAGTTATATAATCATTAGCACCAATTTCTAATCCTAATATCTTATTAACTTCATTATTATTACTACCTGTAAGAAAAATCAACGCAACATTAGCTTAGTCAAGTAATTCACGTGCAAGTAGCAGAATATTTTTTCCTGGTAAATTAATATCCATAATGATTAAATTAATATCATTATCAAATATAATATTATGTATTTCGGCGCCATTAGTAGCTTCATGTACAATATAGACTTCAGCAGTCAAAATGCTTTTTAAAAGCATTGCTTGTAACAATCTCATCTTCAACAATCAAAATATGTGAGATTTGCATATCTTACACATAACTCTCTATAGTATATATTACTAGAATTTGAACACTAATTATTTTAGTAGCATGCTTTCTATATTTTTGTTTTATAATTGCTAATGAAATATACTAAACAATTTTTTCTTTTTTTATAAATCAAAATAAAAAAAACTTTTATAAAGATAATTACTTACATTATATGTAAGAGAAAAATTCCTATTTATTCTATTAAAAATGTTTTTATCTACTTAAAGTGAAATGCATTCTGTTGGTAATATAATGTTGTTTAACAAACATAAATATTTTATTAGTTTTAGCAATTAAAGAACAAAGTATTTTACGTTATATTAAAATTGTACAAGCAGTACAATGCTAAACATTTTTAATAGAAAATTAGAACAGTGATGAGTAAGGCAAGTTTCAATAGCAGAATTATTAACAACTACCGCAACCATTGCTCATCATTGTGCTAGCTATGACAGCATAACTAAAATCGAGATTGAACAAATAGAAAATCCATTCATCTAAGCAAATAATGCTAGTTTTTTAACTAAATTTAAGAAAAAAAACATATGTTGGCAACAGGTTCTTAGTTTTGCTAACAAAGCAATTTGTAGCCAGGTATGTATTTCAATTGTTTTGCTTTCAAACAATCTTCTATAGAGCAAAAGATTCAGTAAATAAAAAGAGATGCTAGAGCATGAAATCTATTTGGCCATACTTTTAATCAACTGGGAGCTTATAATTATTCATATTTTGAATGTGGAATTCCTTATCAATAACTCTCTAATCACCTAACCTTGTTATGTGATAGTAATTAATTTCATGCTTGCTGATAAAGATTTCACACAATTTAGTTCTATCCAAGCAAATAAAGAAACTCTTTATCTATGATCAGCACAAGAAAACTGGTTAATTATAATATGCATTAAACTATTCAATAATCTTATCGTTTAAATAACTCTGTCGATCTATAGCGATTTCAAAGACAGAACAATTCATTTTTCCCTTTTATCTCTTACCATCCAAAGTTTTTTAGCTTTTCTATCTTGTATAGAATAACGCTCCTATTATAAAGGATTTAGAAAAAATATTTGTTGATTTCAACAATACTAGTTAGTGCATTTATATTGGCTGTCTCAGCTAAAAAATGTAGCATTTATACCATTTAAATGCTATGATTAAATTAATTACTATTTGTTTTGCTCACTACAGTAAAATCAAAGTATTTAAGATATACAGCAGATAACTAAACCATTTATCCTTCTGATATACTCAGTTATTAGCAAATATAATGTATAGCAGGCTAGGCTTTCTCTGATGCTTCGTGAATCTGTTTTCTATAACTTAATAGTGCACGTTGTTTACTAGCATGTTAAGCAGATCAAGGTTCCACCTCCTTATCATCTGCAGTTTCAGTTTTTATGAGCATAATTGAGAAAAGCTTAAATAGCATTTAAATAATTGTTTTTTGAACTACAATTTTAGCGTGTAGGCTTTTCCATACCCTTACTGTAGCACAAAAACCGATTCAATTGAGATTAGTAGTTCTTATTGATCCCACAGGGCGCTAACTGGAAGTCGTATAATACCAGCAGTTCACAGTTAGAAAATTGAATTGCTTTTTTAAATAAAAAACCAAAAGGTATTATTATCCATTATAAAAATGAGATAAAATTGTTTTTAGTTTGGTTCTACTACTGTAGATAAAAATTTTATTGAAATTGTGTTTTTAATATAAAACTCTAATTTTAGAGATATTAACCATAGATTTTGCTTAATACGCATGTTATTTAATTTTATGGATTCTTTCTGACAAGAATTCCGTTGCTGTTTGCTAAACTGATAGCGCAGATAAAAAGTAACCTGTTAGCGGACAGGATCCATTTATATGGATCCTCTAGACAAAAATTCTTCCATAAGAACAGCTAATCCTAGTTTTACTATTTTTTGCAAGCCATCATTTCATTGCTTTATATACCTTCAATAATAAGATGCCTCATTTATATATACTATATATACTATTCAACAAAAAAATAATAGTAACATACCATCTTAAAATACCTCCTTAGGAATATAGCTAATATAGCCCACGATAATTTCTTGCTTCATTATGGTGCTATCTTGCTGGTACTGCTTAACTCTTGGTACTCCATACTAATGATATCCAAGCACTATCACCATTTCTAATGAAGTAGTTTTAACGCAGATACACTTGTTGACGTTTTAAGGTAGCAACCAGAAGTATTTTATGATATGCCACGAACCTTTCGTCTTTTTAGCAAAGTAAACTTTCCAGTAAAGTCTCATACATTTACGTGAATTCAAGTAATAATGTCACTATTTTGGTGCAGATATGCCACAAACTATGAAGAGCACTAGAATTTATCAGACATAGCTATAACGCAGCAACCTGATGACAACAGCATCTCATCCAAAGATTTTTTGCTTATTTTTTTTGAAGAACAGCTCAACACCATACAGCATGTTTAATATTCAGATCTACATGAGTAACGACGAAGACATGAACATGCGGATATTGATTGAGTTGTTGACCAAAAATGTGAAAGGCATAAAAGATGCTAATTTTGATTACCCTGTTTGCATTCCTATTGCAAGGATAGCGCAGGATAGATAGGTCTAAAATAGAGTCTTAATTATCTGGTACTTGTTATTGAAAAAAGACCAAAAAGATGGAGTATAGTAAAAATAAATGTTGCCAGTTGCAGTTGACTAAAATATAAATCTGCTGTGCTAATCACTGCTCGGTAACTTTGAAACAGCATGAACTACAGACTTTTTACTTACAGATTTACCAAAAAAAAACAGCGATATGAATATTAAGTAGAAAGGCACAGCACAGTTATCTTCCATATGTGTAGCAAATAACCACTACATGGGAGAAATCTAGCAGGTAAGCATTCGCTAAACATATAACTGTGTCAAAAGACTTGATACTTTAAGCGCATTTTTTAAAAAATTTATTACAGCAAGCAGTCATTTCAATCCTGAAAGCACTTTAGGTTATCTGTGAGTGTGTTACATTTGAATAAATTACCATCTTTTTATCTACCAAAGAAATAGAATCATCATTCTACCAGCATTCATCATGTCTATAGGACAAGTTATCTTTGTGTTTATTCAAAGTGGTAAGGAGACAAGATTATTCCTACTTTTCTATAGATGCATTCATTGCCAAGCATACTTTTAGTCATTTGCATCCATAAATGCATATCTATCCAAGTTTCATCAGCTTTTGGCTGAGCGTTTTGATCAAAACTATAGATAATTTCCAGTGTGGTCGGATAATACTTGCATGTCAAAAAAAATCGAGGATTTGAGTAGAATGCATTGTTTTATTACATTTTTTTGTGTGTCATGAAAAATTCAGTCGGTCTACTAATCTATCATCCTTGATTTTTAGAGGAAAATCATAAAGCACTTCGAATAAACATGCGGTATAAAACACTTGAAATTGCGTGTTGTCTTCCAGTATATTCTGTTTGTTCTTTCTATGAGATTTATTACGAGACCATCTAGATAAATTTCTGAAAAAATAACATATCGCATGGTATAAAACAGTACTTAAATCATGAATATTCCCCTCGAGAAGCGGCTTATCTGTATGTCAATTACACCATAGTGTGTGCTATGTTCTTCTCAATCTTTCTCGGATTCTTCATCGGTATGCAGATGTTACTTTGCTGAAAATCTTATCAAGAAAATATCAAAGTTGTTATTACCAGCATCACAGCTCTCTGCTCGACATGACTTCACCCAACTCAGACTTAATTTTCTGTGTGGAGGTGCCTTTGAGAGAGTAATGCACTCCCCCAACAGCAACATTAACTGTTTTGTGTACACAACAGCGTTGCTGCTGCGTGTTTAAGAAGCTTTTTTCATTACATTCAAAAAATTAATGGCGGCTTGTCACAAGTAAGCAAACCTTGGTAGATAATGTTATAAGCCAGGTGCTCAGAAGACATTGAGAAGTTAGTTCGGCTAAGTTTGCTTCTTAACTCTATACAACTCAAGCTTAAAGCATAACTAGCTACTTGCTTCCATTTTTAGTGATACCGCTGTTGACACAGCATGCAAAGGCGATCATCTTGCCTATAGAAGACTATCTATAGCATCTGAAAAGAAATAAACGTAGTGCGTATAAACTTAAAATCACGCATGCAGCATTGCCTGCCTGTCCTCTTTGAGCTATTAAGCTATTGCTGTTTCAATCTGTTGATCGTATTGGCAGCAGAGAGACAATGTCTTTTTTACCAATAAGCATCAACATGGCTTCGTAAAATTTATCGTTGGATATAGCTTTGCAGGTACAAAGCTATGGCAGCAACTCTCAGATGTTTTTGTCCGTTTTAAATAAGGCAATAGCAACGAGCTGTTAAAGCTTATTCCGTTGCCGCTGTGATCTCCACCTTGACTTTAAGTAGGGTAATCTCAACATATCCAATACCAGTCTGTACAGTTCACTGCATAAAATAACCATTAGATATGACTGGTCTTGTGACCTTCCAATTGATAAGGTAGCGTTCAGGGTGTTTCCGTAGCGCATGTCTTCAAAAAGCACATCCTTAATGCAGATGTAGCTAGCAGATGTAGCTATCAAGTAGCTGGCACCATTACTGATAAGTTCATTCAAGAGATCACAGATAATATCTGGTTTCGAAGATACACCAGTAGAGTAGATTTTTCCACGCCTTATCATCATCTCTGATGTTAAAATCGTTCACGAAATTAATCAGCAGGATATGCCACAAACTCAGAAATCTCCCTATACTAGAAATAAGCTTAAACTTAAAAATTAAGCTCAACTATAGAAAAAATTAGTATAACAATCCAAGGGATTGAAGGTAGCTATTATAGCTAGCAAAACTTATAATAGTAACCTATCCTAATATTGCTAATGATATTATTGATCCCAATAATTATAATTTCACGATATTTATTTTGTGAAATTAGATAATTGTATTTATTAAAAATATATTTCAGAGAAAATAAAACCATTATTAAATAGTCATTTAACATCAGCCAAAATATCAATATAATTAATTGTATTAATATTAAATCATTCCTTATTTTTGAGAGTTAAACATTAATATTATATATTAATAACGCATTACTTAAACAAGTTATTTATTGATAATGAAAATAATTTATTAAATTAAAAATAATTGTTATAGATAATATCTATACTTTAATATATAAGATGCATTAAAAATAATTAGTATAATTATACTAATAAATTAGAACACATAGCACACTATGGTGTAAGCGTCGCTGAGTGTGTGGAGCTACTCTGCTTCTGAGAAGTTAATGGTCTGATTACTGTTATATACTCTACGATATATTAATTTTTTTAGGAATTTATCCAGATGTCTCTAAACAAATCTACTAGAAAGTAGAAACCGAGAAAAATCAGAAAGACAACACGCTAGCAACTTCACGTGTTACACTTCTCGATTATTCGAATCGCTTTATGATCTCAATCACGAAATTAATAATAACAGACCAACTAAATTTTTTATGACATGCAAAAAGAGCCATACAGCATTACGTCTGATACAGACCATCCTAAATTTTTTCTCAACATGCAACTATTATCCTACCTCTACTTACGATTATCTATGGTTTTGATCAACGCACACAGATAAGCTGATGGCGTCTCTGCTACAACTGAATTTGATGGTAGGATTGACTGAAAGTATAGATTACAGATGAGTTCATCACCTATAGTGAACTATACTATAATCCCAACTCTCCTTATTCAATATCTTAAATAAACACAAAGATAACTTAGCCAATAGATCTAACAAATACGAACAAGATGATGATTAATGCTTATCTGTGCTGCACTCGTGCCTATTGGGTTGGTTTATAAATTCATCGATACTGCTATCCCTCTTATGAATGTTCACGCTGCCATTTTTTTGCCAAAACTGTAAGTAAAAAGCATGCAGTTCATATAACTTCAAGCTACCGAGTAGTGATTAGCACAACAGTTTCATATTTTACTCAACTGCAACTGGCAACATATTATTTTCACTATAGTACATTTTCTTTCCCATCTTTTTTAACCTTTTTTTCAATAAATATCTTGTTCGGAACTAAGTACATTTTTTTGCGCAGCTCGGCAAGCTCTACGCGCGCGTTTACCATCTTTGGTGCACTTGGCACACAAACAGACTATTGAAATTGATAGTTTCTATTCCTTACACACTTTATGCTCGATAACTCAATCAATATCTACATGCTCATCTCTCTATCACTCCTAGAGCTCTTAATATTAAACATGTGTATGGCCCATAAGCTGTCTTCAAAAAAAAGAATGCGCGAAGAAATCTGGCGAAGTGATGTATGTGGTTGCTGCGTTACAGGTATAAGCTGATAAATTTCAGTAGTCTTCCTTTGATTTTAGCAAAATATTCGGCGCTAAGAAGCAATTTAAGCGTTATCTAAATGAAGAAAGTGCGTAACCAAAATGAAATGTTACCGGAAAGCTCACTTCGCTAAAAAGAAAAAACGGATCTTGCATAGCGTAAAATATCTCAGACGACTCCACCTTAAACATCATTCGATATCCGCGTTAAAACTACAGTATTATCGCACGCTTTGTAGGTGCGCTTGTACATCATTAGTACTGGCGACAGCTGACTTAAGCAGTACAGGCCCATAGACCACGATGAAGGAAGAGATGATTGGGGGCTATATTACCATATTCCGAGGAGTTATTTTAAGATTGTGCATTACTATACTTAGTATGGACTATTGTTGAATCCTAAACAAGGCACATTATTACTGAAAGTGTTAAAAGACGATAGAGATGATAGCTCGCAAAAACTGGAAAACTAGAATTCTCTATTCTTATGCAAGAATTTTTGCGTAAAGAGAGATCCGTATAAATGTATTCTGTGTAGTGACAGGCTACTTTTTATCGAGGCTCATGAGGTTAGCAAACAGGAAACGTAATTCTTGTTAGAAAGAATTTATAAAATGGAAAAAATACTTTCAAGAGCTTAACCTATGGTTAAATATTTCTAATATTAGTGCATTAGATTAAAAAATACACGCTTTGATGAAATTTTTGTTTACAATAAGATTACACAATAAAACAATTTCATCTTCTTTTAGCAAAAATTTGGATAGTTTTTCGTCTTTATTAAAAAACAATTTAATTTTTTAACCATCAATCAATAAATATAAATCCAATAATAACCTCAACTAGGATCATAATCTTTATTAAATTCAAAATGCTGGTATGGATAAAATAAAGTGCTATTCAAGCATGGAGGCAGCAAGTAAGCTTAATAAATCATTCTTAAATTAATAAAAAGTTTCAAGAAAGTTATCCTCATTTTTGCTTTATGAGGTTTAAGAGATACTAGCATGTGCCCTAGTAATTAATTTCGTGGATAATTTTAATAACAGAGAGATGATATGCCATAAAAAGTCTATCCTAATAGGTATCCGCTAAACTAGAAATATTACCTATGATCCATTGCATGAACTCATCTATAATAGTGCCAAGAAATCTAATAGCCACATCCGTTGAAGCTGAGCTAGGAATAAGCCATGATTCAACAATATTATGCTGAATGCCGCCTTGTCAAGTGGCACCATGACGTCGTCCATAACCGCTTATTTATCATAATGAACTATATAAATTAGTATTGGCGATGTTGAGAGTAAAATGCCTAAGATTAATGGATGAATAGAAGTGGCAATTGAATATACTTTAACAGCTTCTTGCTAGCGCCTTATTTAAAATATATAAAAAACGTCTAAGAGTTGATATCATGGTAACTAGATACGATGTATCTACATTGTGATTTTCATGTAGATTTGAGAGTCATTTCAGGTGAGAAAGTATATAGCCTCTCTGCCAGTACCATCAGCAGACTGAGACAGAAATGATTTGAAAAGAACAGGCAATAGCTATACCTACGTCATTTAAACGATCCGCTCTAGCTTTATTTTTTGGTAAATTGAGGATATGACTATGTTGATAAAGGTTCTTGCTAGAAATTTCTTATACTGTATGAAAGGATTTTCTCTCTACAAAGAGAGTTTTTTATGAAAAAGCAAACAGTCATACAAATCAAAGACACTCATTCCTCACTTCCTGCCACCATAAATTTGCATCTCATTAGTTGGCTCTGTGTGATCATCTTTCGGATGATATCGATTTATGCATTGAAGCCAGTCATTCCAGTTGTCCTACCCATATTGTCACAATCACAATGTTATACGCCGTGGAATACTCATTAGGGTTATAGCAATATCGTTGTAAAATTTCTGATTGCAGAAAAACATTTAAGAATATTACTTAAAAATCCTCCTCTTGAGAAACTATATCACAAGGATAAATGGTTTAGTTATCTTTGATGTATCTTGAATAGCTTGACTTTATGTGAGTCAGAAAAATAAATAGGCGTTGATTTGAAAACATGCTTTAGATGGTGCCAGAATCACTATTCTACTTCCTTGTTTCAAGGGCTACAGCAAACATGAGTTTGTATTAAATGGTATTATTGAAGCAAACAAAATATTTTTTCTGAACCTTTTAAATGGAATGGTTATTTTTTTCCAAATAGAAAAACTAGAAAATGCTGAAGAGAAGGAGATAAAAGGAAAAAATGAATCTTGATCTTGATCGCCATATATTGGCATGGCATCATGTATGAGCAATGAGATTTTTAAAGAGTTTAATGCAAAGTATATTGCATTAGATCTTTTCTTGAACCGATCATCAATAAAAAGTTTATTCTTTTCTAGAATGGGAGCAAATGGTAGGAAATATTTGCCAATAAGCATGAAATTAATCACTATCCATTAACTAATGTTAGATAATTAGATAGTTATTGATAAGGAATTCCAGATTCAAAATCTTAACAGTTATATCAAGTGATTAAAAGGATTTGTGAATAGATTCCATGCTGTAAGCTCATTTTATTTACAAAATTATCCATCCTTAAAAAGATTGTTTGAAATAAAAATAATTGAATATAGAGACGTGGTTAGATGTTGCTTTGCAAGCAAAGCAACATACTTTGCCATGAAAGCCATTTATATCTAATTATTAATGCAATCGTCTTTTAGCTAATAAAAACCTAGTCTTATTAGAATTAAATTTTGATTAGAATGATAGGTGATGCATGATCGCAATAACTCAAGCATATCATAACTTTATGATATGAAAAGAATTTTTATACTTAGAGACAATAACCATATGCTGAACTTATTTTTTTTCGATGCTTCCGTAGCACTCCATAGCAACAGATTATTTTACTTGTCGCTATGCATATTCAAAAATCAGCAATTAACATTTATCTTGCTTTAGATAAATTTTAGAGAAAATTGGCAT
>JBHEQW010000062.1:0-39471 GCA_046530935.1 Arsenophonus sp. | reverse complement strand
CCTCGCCAATAAAACATCAATGGCTTTATTAGCGGCATCATGGTTAGCTGCTAGCCAGACCTACAACAGATTAGGTTTAACTTTCAGTTGTATGCCTTTTAGAAGTAAAGGCATCATATTAAAAAATTTCTACTATGTAGATATACCTGTTAGTCATATATCTACCAGTGATATTCATGTGAAGCCATGGTAACGCTTCGCATCTCAGTGAAAAACATATGCTATTTCTGCTGCTACAACACCAGTAGGAATCAGAAGACTCAAATAACAATAGCTTAAAGACCACAGGCAATGGCAATGGCAATGGCAATGATTAGCTTACGTAATTTAAGCGATACGCGCTACGTTTATTTCTTGGGCGATGCCAATATATGCTCCTGTCAGGCAAATGATCAACTTTGTCTGCCTCTTGCTCATTATCAGAATAACAAAACATGTGGCCAAGGAATTAGTTGTAGTCAAAGATGCTTATTGATAAGTAAGAAACTAACTGAACTAAACTTATCAATGGCCTACAATCGCGTTAGTTTAACTATTTTTTCACAGTCTTGCTACAGGTGTTGCTGCTATTGATTTTTAGAATGCAATAGCAAAAATATTTTTAGAGATGCAACAGTAACACTTGTGGTGGCTTTATTTCCAAAAGGCATACAACTAAAAGTTAAACCTAATCTGTTGTAGGTCTGGCTAGCAGCTAACCATGATGCCGCTAATAAAGCCATTGATGTTTTATTGGCGAGGCTTTCAACGAAGTATCCTGCAGCAATTAAGAAACTTAAGAAAGATCAAGAAGAAATGCTGGCATTCTACGGCTTTCCAGTCAGCTCATAAAATGAGCCGGCAATTAAGAACAACAAATTTGATTGAATCATCTTTTATGAGAATCAGGCTACAAACCCATTCATAAAGAACTGTTGGTTCAAAAAAATAACTATTTTAATGCCATTTAAACTGATACATTATTGCTCAGAAAAGATGGAATCAGATAAATGATAGTTCAACCTTTATGATGATAGTTGGATAAACAAGATGCAATTTAATGATGGATAATAAATTCATTAGGCATCCAAATCTGAACCTGACTTGTCATACGCCTGATTTATTAATAACTCAACACTTTATTAATTAAGCAAGTTTATCTGCGACTTTAGTTTTCCAGCAACTACTGAATATTGCCACCAATCAAAATATAATAGCTATTTGTTAGAAACACATAAACAGTTAAGTAAGAAATTTATCACTGTTAATGAAATTGTTGAACAATTGTAGGGTAATTTTAATCGTTTAGTATTAAATGATATTGAATAAATTATAAAGATGTGCCAACACAACAAATCATCATACAAGTACCACTATGCGTTGCCATAATTGCAATAAGAGCATTAATAAATGCTCATAAACTTATTTGCTTGTCAAGATCAATATGATTTTAAAATATGGAAAACAGTATCTGAAAAAACTCTTTTCATAAAACAAGTTGAAATACTGAAAAAAATGAAAAACAAATATTATAAAAAGTTTTAAAAGAAACGCAGATAAAAACTTCAATACAGCATTGATATTGAAGTAAAAAAGTCATAAACGCAAAAGCAGATTTGAAATCAAAAAAATAGACAAATTAACATGAATAAAATACAACAATATACGAAAGTTTGCCTTAATAAAAGATTTTAACTGACTGCAAGAAGTTAAAAACAAGCCAGAAGAAGTTTATTGATAAAAAGAGAAAACTCTTTGAACAGATGAAAAGAAGCTGAAGAAAAAGAGAAACAAGACTTTGACCTGATTTAAACTGATTAAAGACAGTGCATTTTGGTCAGTCTTGATTCACTATTAAACTATGTACTATCTGCAAAATTAAGATAAAAAATAGTGTTACCACTAATGCACGAAAACAGGAATATAAATTCCTAGATGAAAACAGTGATATTCAAACATTGTCAGGCAATGACAAAACAACCAACAACACTACAAAAATTATTCGATGATGGAAATAAAACCACTATCTCTCAATGAGATGGCAAAAGCAAAAGAATTTATGGGAGGATCACTAACAATATATATTTAAATTAAAAATAACATCAGATTATTTATTTGTGCTTACAAGATCTTTCAAATAATCATTTTCTGTTATTATTTTTAAATTTATTTGCTCTGCAAGTTGATAACTTTCTTATATTTAAGATTCTTGAGAATGAATACTGATAAACTTATTTGTTAAGTATAGAGTTAAAAACATTAGTAAGAATTAATATCCATATATGAGTTTTCTCTGTTTATAATTTCTAGAGTTTTAGAAATAAAATATTTTGTAAAAATGATTTAGCTAAAATTATTAAACTTGATGTAGTTAACTTACAGTTAGTATATAAATAAAAAAAAGAAAAATTACTATTTATTTTTAAAAGTTAAATAGCAATTAATAAAAATTATTTTTATTTAATTCTGATTAGGTGATAATTTTGATAAAAATGCTCTCGTTTAAGTTAATGCAACTTTAGATAATAAAAATTATTACAAATAGAAAGCCATGTGTTTTATCTAGGATAATTATATAAATCCTAGTCGTTGTATAGCTTTATTCATGGCAAGATGTCTAGTGATGGATATAGTTGAGGAAAAAATCTCATGATGATGAGAGGCTCCACATCGTCAGGCAACTACAACACATAAAATAAAAGCGCTCTTTTAGGCCTGCGAAAACGTGCATCTTGCTGTATCTAAACATTATGCCATATCTGAACTTGCCATTGATAAATAGCAAAAATAATATGATGTTTATGGACATGGCTATATTCTATATCGTTTGCAAACAACGCTGTGTCTGCCACAATTAGAAAAGCTGTAGTTTTTACTTTCCTACAAAAAACATTTTGCATATCAAGGATCTGCTAGCACTCGCAGGGAAATTTTTAAATCCAATTTTATTTCTATCCTGGCCCTGAATTACTTTTTGCGCAGCATGATCCATTATCTAAATCGTAACCGATGGATTCTATTATCGAAGATGTATAAGACGCTTGATTATGATGATTGCCAACAAAAAATTGAAAACCATTCATTTATCGTTCTAATAAAAAATTTTTTGGAACAAATTCGTTTAAATAGATTCTGTATGGCTGCAGGCTGTTTTTTATTGGCTCTAAGATGCTTAGCAAGCAAGAATGGGAAATTTTTCTCATAAAGAATCTATAAATCTGAAAAAAGAGGTTTACTAAACAAAATATAGTGTGTGGTGAATGGTTCTAAAATTAGAGCATAGAATAAAAAAATACATATTCTAATGACATTAGAATTTATAATAAACTCAATAAAAGATTTTATATGTTTCCTAATCATCAAATTATTTTCTTGCTCTTTATCTCTACTATTTGTCGTAACCTTAATTCTATCTGTTCTAAAGTTTTTCTTAGAGCTAGTTATGTATTATACTCGCATTTACCTAGTTTATCTTTCGACTTTTAAAAACCATAAAATGTCATAAAAAAAGCTAGTTTTAAAAAAAATTATCGACAGTTAAAAACTGTTGTCAAGTATAGGTCACTTTTTAAACAAAATTTTCCAAAAATGCTGTGGATAAAGCCAAAAGTAGTCGACATTTAAAAACTAAACTATCGACATTTAAAAACCAACTATCGACATTTAAAAACCAACTATCGACATTTAAAAACCATCCCGTCATAAAACTTGTTATATTTCATATATATAAATCAAAAAAAATCTCTTTAACTTATTTAACTTATATATAACTAATCTTTTAACTGAACACAACCCATTTAAACCTGTGAATAACTTAACTTCTAATAACTCTATTGAATAATAAATATTACTTATTCTTGATGAATATGAAATTAAATCACTCTTTAAAAAAAATTAAAAACAAATCCTATTTTTTTAAAAACAGAAATAATATTTTTATTGAGGTAACTATATTCAAAGTGGTAACCTATTACCTACCATATTGTTGTTTCTAAATAAATAACCTGTAAATCAAATTAAAGAACCTAAAAAGACTATAACGCTATTTTTTCATTCAATATAACCAAAAAGGATATTAAAAGTATAAAAATCATTTTCGTAGTTTATAAAAAACTCTAAAAAAACAAAAATATGAACTTGAATTTCATAAAAAATTCTATCTCCTTGTCTATATAGCATCTATTAAGGAGTATTAATAATAAATAATTAGCTTAATCTTTAATAAGATAATCTAAAAATCAATTGTATTATTATAAGACTTATTAGCAAATTTAGTATAAGCTATTAAAGCTTCGCTTTAATTTTCGTAAAGATATTTTTCATAATTAATATTGAATAATATTTCCACTTATAATGTAAAAAGTGTGAACTTTATCTCTTAGCAAACGTTAGCAATTTAACCAATACCAAAAATTGGTTTCCCGAAAAACTACAGTTCTTCATGCGACAGATTCATAGTTCTTCTTAATCTTCCTCTGGTTTTTCATTGCTAAAAATACTTCGCTAAATTACATGTATATGAATAGCCTGCTATTACATTCCAAATGTAATAGCATCACAATTCTCCTGTAGCAAGCATGTGAGATAGAGATAAATCACACAGTCAAAACTAATTAAGCCTTAGATAGAAACTAGCTCCTTACATCCATGTTCAGTATGCTTATTAACTGCCAGCAAATAAAGTCCTACGGCTATCCCTGATAGGGCTGTATATATGAACCCATCAGGTAAGAAATAAACCTAGTACATATTATTTAAAATTCAGCATGTACCTTATTGTCCATCTGCTCTTCAAATCATTGAAGTTTTGGCATGATGCTGATACTAGCAGACAAGATTATGTGTTTTTTCATCGAGATAAATACCAACATAACTTCTTAAAAATCAATTGGTTATTTATATATAACCAAAAAGCAAAAAACCATGGTTAAGAACTCTTCGACGCTTTTTGCATGCTCCAGATAAGGCACTTATTGTGCTACTAAGTGTTCACTGAGCTTAAATACTTTAATCTCAACATCCCTCTTAAATACTAGTCTGCATAGCTCGCTGTAGCGAATAACCGTTATGGATGAGTTTGTGTAAAGGATCAGAGGTAATATATGATTTTACAAATATCTGTATAGTAGACTTTTTTATGATATACCTGGCTTTATTATTTAAATTACTCATGAAACTAATTATTAGAATAGATACATAATACCTCTAAAATTCTATATGCCAGAAATGAGCATAACTTCTTCTTATATAAGAAGGTAAAATAATGACAATAATTAACCAAACTCACTTTAAATAATTAATTTTTCTTTAATTGCTCAGTCAGTTTTGAAGATAGAATTTATGGAGACTATTTTATTTTTTGTAACAGAAAAAATTTCGTTGCGTTATATAAATCAAATAAACATTTTTAAAGTATTTAAAAAAAGATGGAATGTAAATTCAGTTTTTTCTTATAAAAGATTTCTATTTTTGATATAATGAATTAAAGTTTAAAATAAGAAAAAGGTAAGGAGAAATAAAAAATGGAAAAATTTATTGAAAAAATCATCTACGCATCAAGATGGCTGTTATTTCCTGTTTATATTGGATTATCATTTGGATTTATTTTACTTACTTTAAAGTTTTTTTCAGCAAATAATTGACGTTACCCAAGAACTTTTTTTTATTTCTGAATCTGGATTAATATTAAAAGTTTTATCGCTGATTGATATTGCGTTAGTCGGTGGGCTTTTAGTTATGGTTATGTTTTCAGGTTATGAAAACTTTATTTTAAAAATGACAGTTGATGATAAACATCAAAAATTAAGCTGGATGGGAAAAATGGATGTTAATTCCATTAAAAATAAAGTGGCTTCATCAATTGTCGCCATTTCTTCAGTTCATCTTTTGCGACTTTTTATGGAAGCAGAGAAAGTAGCTGATAATAAAATTATGTGGTGTGTTATTATCCATTTAGCTTTTGTTGTTTCTGCATTTGGTATAGCTTATATTGATAAAATGAGTAAAACTTCAAAAAATTAATTTTTTTGTTTTAAGAGTATATAATTACTAATTAATTGTAGAATTATGCTAATTTTTGATTTATAAGGTTTCATGGAAAATGGCTTGCATCATTTCTGCTTGTTAATTTTATGAATAATTTCAACTCTAGAGAGATGACATATCACAAAAAACTCTACACTATACAAATATTCGTAAAACTAGATAGTAACCCAGAATACATTACATGATATTATTCATCATACTAATAGGTAACTCATAACTATCGGTGATTTTTACGAAGTTATGTTTGGATTTTTATCCATGATAAAACACATAATCTTCTCTGCTAG
This sequence comes from Arsenophonus sp., assembly GCA_046530935.1. Lineage (GTDB taxonomy): Bacteria > Pseudomonadota > Gammaproteobacteria > Enterobacterales > Enterobacteriaceae > Arsenophonus. The sequence goes on along the minus strand of JBHEQW010000062.1, from coordinate 33,160 downwards.
AACCAGCGTCATACCAAAACTTCAATGATTTGAATAGCAGATAGATAAAATAGGTACATGCTGAATTTTAAACAATATGTACTAGGTTTATTTCTTGGCTGATGGCTTATATATACAGCTCTATCATGGATAGGCCGCAAGACTTTGCTTGTTGGTAATTAATTAGCATCACTGAACCTAGATGTAAGGAGCTAGTTTCTGTCAAAAATGCTTATCGGAGAGTCATGAGCATGCTTATTCAAACTTCTAAATGCCCTCCTGAGAACACATGGCCTTAAATAGATCTTCTAGGCCTTACTATGATATATGAGTGGTCCTTTATTTTTATAATACAATCATAAAAAAATATCCCAATGACATACAGCAACGATGCTGTTGAGCATACAAAACACCTAATGTTCTGATTTCACACTAGATAAGGTTGAAGTCCATGAAGATCTGATTAATGGAGAGGTATTATGATGCTAATAACGCCATTGATGTTTTGTTGGCAATGTTTTCAAGCAAAGTATCATCCTATAGCGATGAAGAAGCTAGAAAAAGATCAAGAAGAACTTCTGACATTCTACGACTACCAGTCATCAAAGCACTTGGCAGTTAAGTAAAAAAGATGAATAGATTGAATCAACTTTTATGACAGTAAGGCTACGAATAAGCCGACGCACAAAAAACTGCAGTTCGAGAAAAACAACCCTTTGAATGCTATTTAAAGATACTTTTTGAATATGCTCAAAAAACTTGGAAGTAACGAATTAGTGTATTTGAAATGATATGACACTACTACTAAACAACCCTCAATTTAAGAATAGAAAATAAATTCATAAAGCATTAGAGTTGAACGATAATGTACCTGACCCTGAGTTGCCATACAGCATATTTGCTAATAATTCAACCAGAATCCCTCCTTTATCAAAATTATATCAGAAGGATTAATGTTTTAATTATCTATAATGCATGTTAAATATTTTGACTTTACGGAAGTCAGCAAAACAAACAGACATTAATTTAAAAACACTATTTAAATAGTGTCATATGCTTCCATGTTTCATCTGTAAAACCCAACATAAGTAACTAAGTAATATTGTTGAAGTCTACAAAACATTATTCCATGAATCTTTTAAAGGGACGTGTTGTATCTCCAACATAGGAAACTTAAAAATACTTAAGAATAAAAAACAAAAGTATAGAAGGAATTGCGATTTTTAATCTCCTGAGATCGACAATGTATCATATCAAACTATGAAATTCTTAAAAAATTTCATCCAGACTGATGTGCTCGTTTTCTTGAACAGATCATCAATAAAAACTCTATCATTTGTTCATGTTGAGCTCTAAATGCTACGAACCTTTACTAGTTAGTAAGAAATTAACTTACGCACCATCATCTAATAAAGTTGGAAAATCAGAGATTTATTGGTAAGAAATTATAGATTCGAACTGTGAACAACTATATTAGTTGATTAAAATGCTGCTTGAGTAAATTCCATGATGTAGGTGTGGCTCCATAGTTTTATTCACAGAATTTATCTGCCCTTCAGAAGATTGTTTGAACCCATAATAATTGAAATACAGACATAGCTACAAATTTCTCTGCAAGAAAAATAACAACCATTTACCAACATAACCTGATAGATCACAGGTATTATTCGATATCCTTTGCTGACTAACACTGTTGTCAACTTAGAAAGCCATGGATTGAATATATTCTTGCCAAGATAAAGCCAAAAGTGACTGAATTACTTGTTTATTTAAATTTTGATATTAATTATTTAAATCCTGTTTTAACAGTGGTTATCATTGAATTAGATATTCAAAATCATGCAAACAAAAAAAGCAACTAATTTATATAATTTCATACCAAAATGTGCCATAAATAGCACATTTTTATTTATAGCAAGTACTAAACTTTTTATATATCAAATAGATGGCTATCTATCATAAGAAAACAATCCATCAATTAGTGGTGTTCCAGCTATGACCAGTTAAAAACTTTTTCTAACTACGCTATTCAAAAAATATCATTTCTATGATTACGACTATTAGTCAATTTGCAACTTCTTTAATAGAAGTAGGTTACTCAACTAAACTATTTAATATTAAAGGAAAAGGTACCAATTTAGATCTCAATAATCTATATTTATTTATGTTGATCAAAATTTTAGTAAGCTGCTTGGATAGTTCTTATGGGTATGGCACATTAATGTCTTAATTATAAAAATATAGAAAATTATGAGGTAGGATATTAGTGTAATTTTGACTATATAAGCATGAAAATTTATAAAACTGGATTGATTGGTGAAAGATTTTCATATGGCGTTATTTTTGTTTAAAGTAATCGAAAATTATAAAGAAACTATCTACGCTGGATTTAGAGCTGCAGGGCAGCACTAACTAAATTTATTTAAGCCAGTAAAAATGAAGTTTTCTTTATGTACAGATTAATGAATCTTCCTAAGATATAAAATTATTCGCAATGATTTTTTAGGAAAATAATCAGCAAATCATCATTTTGTACATAACATAGATGATCATTGTATTTCTGCTATAAATTGGATAAAAAGCTTAGGTTAGCTTGCTCACTTTTACTGTAAGTCCAATCAAACTTTAATCTTTTAAAAACATATTAAAAACAGATCGTTATGCGATTAATTTATAATTCATTATACTATATTCACTTTGTGAAGGCAAATTAAAATGGCGAGCTAGTATTATAGACGTTAAATTCTTCTTAAGGTAAAAGCCACGTGGTAAGGTCATTATTGGTTGGCCGTGTATACCTATTCCTTCTGTTAAGGCCTTGCTATTAGCAGCTTTAGGGCGAATTTGTAGTACCTGGCCCTGGCGAGCAGTGATGTTTTCAACCTGCCCTAATACGATCATATCCATTAATTCTTCCCAATCTTTTTTAAGCAACTCCTCTTCAATTGGATTTGGACTCCACAGTAATGGTGAACCTACTCTTCGCTCTTGTAATGGGATTTTGTGCTCTCCTTCAATTGGTATCCATAAAACTCGTGATAGCTTATGACGTACATGGCTAGAAATCCATGTTACTCCAGTATTACTTGTTAAAGATGCCACACAAACGAAAGTTGTTTCTAATGGTTCGCCATGGCGGTTAATAGGGATTGTTTTAAGTTCAATACCAATATGAGCAAAATCTTGTTGTGCTTTGCTACCAGAATTTGCACCCAAACAATATTCTAATAACTGACCAACCCAACCTTTAGCACGTTTAAGATCCGTTGGGATAGCAATACCTGTATGATAAGCCAGTTCAGCCATTGTATAACCACCTAGCTTCTTAGCTTTATTCAGTAAACTTTCTTCATCGTCAGGGATTGGTGGAAAAAATTGCATAAATCATGCCTGTATAAATAGTCAATTAAATTTTTGTATACAAAGTAAACATTTAATATAGTATCTTGAATAAAAACAAGAATAATTTATTGAAAATCAAATTCTTTTGTTTAAAGGTTGATATATTTTTCTGTTCTGAATTTTATGGAATAGGCAATAAAAAAGATTTTAATTATAGCTATCAATATTTTACAAGTCATATTCATTTTTTATGTATGGAAGTTTTGGAAAAGGTAATGCACCATGTGCTTGATTGATTTTTAATAATTTCAACAATATAAAGATAATCTGCTATCAGGTATCTAGAAAAACTAGATATTACTTGTAATTCTTTACATGAACTCATACAAGCATAATGCTGCCATGCAGCTGATGGTCAACCGCTCTTCTCTTGAGGTTGTAGTTTGAAGTTATGTGCGCGATAATATACTGAACACTGTCTTTTCGACGAGTGTCCAATATCCGTCCTCGTTAGCATGGTTATTTGGCACAACGAACCACATACAAACTGCTATTAACTGTGTTGAGATTAAAGTGCCTAATGTTGGGTTATTACAGTGAAAACGGAATATGCTTCATCAGCTTGCCGTTATTGCCTTATTTAAGGCGTACAAAAAAACATCAAAAAGTTGCTTAGCAAACTCTTGAGCAGGGGAGAAGGCAACAAAGCAAGTTTTTTCAATAAAAAGTACATATTTTTTATGTTAGAATTGACATAGTAAAATAGCAATTGCTTAAAAAGCATAAATAATAGTGTAGTGTACAACTACACGTGATATAATCAATTTATGCTATTTTTATTTCTTTGCAGATGCCATTATGGAGTCATAGCATGGTAAGATAAAAGATCTCATTTGTCTGCTAGGTATTATTTGCGTTACTAAACATTTAGGTATGTAGCTTGTTTGTCTTAAAGATGCTATCTAAAGTCAGAAGCGAACTTAGCTGAACTTCTTAATGGTTTGCAAACGCGTGGCTTAACAGCATTTCTCAGGTTTGTTATTGGAGATCCGTCCTTGATTTTTAGAATACAATCCTAAAAATTTTTCCAAAACAGGCAGTATTCAACTCTGTTTGTTAGTGTACAAAACATTTAATGTTACGGCTTCACCTCCAAAAGGAATACAACTGAAAGTTAAGGCTTAGCTGTGATTAGTTTTGGTGTGAATCCTGGTTAGCAGAGAGCCTTGATGCTCCTAATAAAGCTATCTATGTTTTATGTTTTGTTGGAAAGATTTTAAGCTAAGTAGTATCACCTGCAGCGATGAAGAAATTCTAGAAAGATCAAGAAGAATTTCTGGTATTTTACAAGTTTTCGTCAGTTGTGCACTTGGCATCAATAAAAATAAGGAATCTGATTGAATTAGCTTTTACGACAAGTAAAGAGCATAGATTCATGAAGCATTAGAATGTAGCTATAGACTTGGTCGTCGTATACCAGATTTGCTAATAACTTAACTCCATTCATCATAATAATAAATTAGATCACGAGAATAAATAATTTAGTTATATGCTATGTATCTCTTAAATAGATTAACCTTATGGAAGGTCATCAAAACAAAAATAGGCATTGATTTGAAAACATTGTTTAGATGACGTCAGTGCTTCTTTGCTTCATGGGCGCGAAAGTAAACACAAATGCACTAACTGGTATTTTTGAAATAGAGGATATTTTTCATAAATCTTTTAAATGGAATCGTTACTTTTTTCTACATAGAAAAGTTGGAAACCTAAGAAATTAAAAAAATAAAAGTAAAGAATAAATATGGCTCTTAATCTTCAGAGATCGACAACATCGTGTCATCTGAGCGATGAGATCTCTCCCGCACAGGAGATTATATAAAATATGTTGTGTTAGCTATTTTCTTGAGGTGACCATTGATAAAGAGTTTTTTCTTTGCTAATATGTGGAACTAAAATAGTACTGAAAATCTTTGTTAATGACTGACAATAAAATTATTTACAGAATTATCTGGCCTAGCAGGCCATAAAAGATTGTTTGAAAAGAGAATAATTGAAATGCAGACATCGCTATAAATACTTGCTGTGTGAGTAAAGCAAACAACCTTTGTCAACATAATTGAATTTTGTAGGTGTGTGTCAGCTAAAATTATTGATACCTAATTAAAGCGTTACAGTAGTTTTTTAGTTTTTAAATTTAAGAAAAGAAAAAATTTAATTTTAAAAGTCATCTAACTTTGTTGCGAGGTAAAATTTTTTATGGTTAATAATAACCTGGATTGTTGACTATTATCATTAATCCAGATTATTATTCTAAGCCAAAGCTTCAATCACTTATTCTTTATGAGATGAATTAATATTATTATATTTTTTGAGTTATTAGCAAATCCGGCCTCCCTTGATTATAGGTTACGTTTCAATTTAATCCTTTATGAATTTGTTCTCAGCCATTAAATTAGATGTTATCAACAGCTTTGCTTGTTGATGCGTGTTGTCTCCAGTAATATCTTGAGGATTGCATTTTAAAAAACAATGGCATTGTCTCATGTAAAAACTTTGTAAATATGGTTAAGCAATAAGATCGCAGTCTATTAATAAGGTCAGTTAAGGTCCTTTTATGATTTTCGATAACAATCCTCGGCTACAACTAGCTCCTTATGTCAATGCTCAGTGATTTCAATAATGACACTAGCAGCAAAATACGATCAGCTTACCTAAACAGGAGTTAATAGACTATCAGCCAAGAAATAAATGTAATGCGTATTGTTTAAATCAAGCATGCAGCATTAACCCTTTCTTTTCAACGCACTGATGTTTCAGCTTACTAATGGTAATATAGAAGAAGTCCTGTGCTTTTTCAGCGAGAAAAAGCACAGGACTTCTTCTGCCCACCAGATCTTGCTAACCAACTCTTTGATATTTTTTGCACAGTTTAAATAATGGAATAAAAGCAAGATGCTGAAGTATATTCTGTTGCCACTGCGATCTTAATATCTTAGCACTTTAATCTCAACAGCGTTAATAGCAGTCTATATATGGTTTTTTTGAAAAATAACTGTTACTGACGACGCAGAGTACATGTGCGCCAGTCAAAAAGGTGAAGTTCAGCATGTTATTGCTGTATGGCTTTGAGCTCAGCATCAACGACAATGTTTATGATCTACGCCTAGTACCATTACGGATTAGTTCATGCAAGTGAACAGAGATAATATCTTGTTTCGCGGATACTTGTATGGTAGACTTTTTCATGAGATATAATCTCTTTGATTTTGAAATCATTCATGAAATCAATAAGAAGAATACGATATCCTCCGAAACCCATATATACCAGAAATGAGAATAACTTCACAAGCAGTGTTGCAGAAATAAAAACAGTATTAGTTGAAACAATATGACTTCTATTGCCTTATTGGAAAGCCATAGTAGATATTTAGCATCTATGCTTTCTCAAATCTAAATTTATTCCCTATGCCTATAGGCTAATATGAGTTAGATTGCGAGTATAGTTATCGTTTAAGAGTTCATTTGTAGGAAATTAAATTTCTATTTAATTAAAGATCAAAAGCCATCTTTTATTGTTAAGGCTTTTCAGTAGCATTAACTAAATGATGATTATCGATGTGATAGGCGACAGGTAAGTCCACAATTGCGCAGGTATAAAAAGTTTTTTTTAGTTTAACTATGATGTGAAATGGGCTAACGCAGATTTTCGCTAAACCAGGATAGAATATCCTGTATAGCTAGCCTTTTGATTTGCATGGGTTATGCTGACAGTGAAAACTCTTTCTGGTCATAGTCCGTTTTCAGGTAATCTCGTGTAAGTGGCAATTGTTAACGCTTTTCACCATCTCTCTGCGCATATGAATATTGACTGATTAAGTCTTTTGGCTAAGGTATACTCAACCATAGGTAATATTTACCAATCAAGAAAAGTAACGTCAAGCCGCAGTGCGTATGAAATTGTTAGTACAAACAATAATTAGCGCAAATATTTCATGTGTTCTGCGCTAGTGTGTTGTGAAATAAGTTTATGTGCTTAATGCTCTTTAATTAACTCTTACCTAGAACGTTGGTAAAAAATCCAGCTTTTTAGATGTGTGTCGCTTTCTGTCTATAACTAAAAAGCATAGTCGATTTTTTTCCAAAACTCTTATTCCCATCACTCCTCCACAACACACACTCATTAAGAGATGTTACTAGTAGAGTATAGAAAACAAGTTAGCCTATTTTATTTGCCAAGTAAAATATGACTTATTATTCTTTGGAGAAAGCCGCATCTATCTTTCGATTATTCAGTCATACTGATACTGATTGGTTTAGTCAGTATATGACATTTTCTATTTTTACAAGATACACAATCATTGTCAAGTTAGATAGTCATGTCCAGTGATTAATCACAGTTTTGCAATAATGGCGATATTCCAGATTAACATACAGGAAGAAAATAACCGTCAGATCACTGCTACCGAAGTTCGCCTGCCTAATGGCACAGATAAACGAACGATGGCATTTTATTAAAATAGAGAAAAAATTTTATCCCTAATACTTTTCTGCAACCAAATGCAGAAATCACCAGCTTTCTGTTGATGAAATAGGTGCAGGTCTAAATGAGAAGATGATTGCTATTTTTATCACGGATAATTATAGTGAGGATTCCAATGTCTAGCAATTTGTCATCTTCCTACAAAAAATCTTTTCGTTGGTGTACACGTTATAGAGCCCAGATTGTCACTGAAGGACAATTGCCAACAGCAGAGATAACCATCAGATCAATTGATTCTCAGACTTACCAATGTTAATCAGCAACATGGTATTAAGTTATTTTTTTATATAACAAACTCTGTTTAATAGCACGTGCAGCTTACTACAGGCGCTTATACTGCTAATTTCTGGTCTACCCATTTCATTTCGATGAAAACCGACAGGAACAATATACAATAAAGAAAAATCCAGCACAACATCCGTTTTTAAGCTAAAGCAGCCATTATATATATGAGCCACTAAAACTGTATGCGATCAGGCGGCATAGTCACCAAACATATCATTCATCAATTCAGCTTCATCAAGCGTGGCATATACAGACTACAAAAACTATTTCAAGATTTACACATAGCAATTTTGATATTCAACTTTGTTGAATAATCTATCTCATCAAATGGTAGTTAAAAATGGAGAACAAAGTTATGAACAATAAAGTATTGCAAGATCTTAAAATATGAGAATATTTGATATAAAACATAGGTATGAAACCTTATAAGAGTGCAACCTTCTCGATACCACGTAATTTTTAACTGAAGATGGAAGCAATGATGCTGTTTAATTTTATAAAAGTTGCTAAGGAGCAGCTGGTTCTTAATTTTGTTGCAAAACAGCAAGTTGAGATATATCTAGAAACGAATGGATAAAAATATTTTTATCTGTTTATGAAAAAGACAGTAAACATAAAAGATACCGTAAAATTTTTTCATCTCTATCCAATTTTAAAGTAAAATAATTTTATTTTACATAGTGACTATCTAGAAAAAACATGATGTGCGTATCTTATTTATTATGTTAAAAAGGTGATATGAAAGAATTTACTAGCAGGTTTATGAAATAGCTTGTAAATAGCATGGTCAACATGATTATGCACGACAGACCAAACTTAATAGCGCATTACTTGAAATAACTGTTGGTTATGCTGCTGTTAACCAATAGATTTTTTTGTGTATAAAAGAGATAAAAGCTGTAACTCTCAAATATTATATGTTATATGGGTTTATCGATGTGTTGTTGATCAGCACAGTTTTTCAGATAATGAAATGGATGCAATGTGTTTTGGTATGGAATAAAAATACTTATTTTATATGAATAAAAACAATCAGGCACAATTGAACTGTGCTATGGCGGAAACAGAAATGCTGGTTGCAGTACAATTTAATTTTAAAGCCTAAATAATTAATCTTTAACGAAATAGATTGAGATATAAAATACATTTAACAAGTGAGATTTTATTGAATTACTAAACCGGTATCATTTCGATAGTACTGATCTTTTCTCTACAGAAAAAATTTTCCTGAAAGTAAAAACTATGCTACTGTTGACTGAATAGTACTGCATAGCAAATAGGTACAATTTTATGCTGAAAAATGCTTTTTAGTGAATTTTTTAATAAATAAAAAAAGGTGTATAATTTTAAAAAATTATACAAATGTTTGACGATCATGAAGTATAATGAAGATTAAATATCTTCGCCCAGCGCCATGCTAAGTGAAGATGAAACTGAAATCTATTGTGTAATCTTATACATTTAATCCAAGAAGGTCTTGTTGTTTTTGTAAAAGTAAAACTATATGAATTTTTAACACTTACTGCTGAATATGGAATATAACTATTTTATAATGACTTCCTGGTAGTGAATAATCTAACATATACTTTATGTATTGTTTGATCTAAAGAATAAAAAAGCATGCAAGGTTATTATGTTTTATAATGATGTAAAAACAGGTAATAAGTAAATTAAAAAGTTTTTGGATACTGCTAATTTCATTTGATAGGAAGTTGACAGTGCGACTAAATTAGATCCTTTTTCTTAAAAAATAAAGTTAAGTGTTGAATAGTTTATTAGCTTTATTAATAACTGAATTTTGTGTTGATGATGTCATTAATTTTACTTCTGATAAAGGCGATTTTTGATATGTAGTGTCATTTATTAAATCGCCATTAATGGCCCCAATTAAAGCTCGAACCTGAGTATTTGTATTATTTTTAGACATTAATGAAGAGTATTCTGATTCCGTTATGGATATCCACGCACTCCATCTATTATCAGGTAATAGAGGGTCGCGTACTCGTTTTTGCCATGCAACAATTTCGCTTTCCTTGCTGTTATTTACGTTAGAAATATTGTAGTCTGGAGAAAGTGCTGCAATAATGTTTGCTAGTATTGATAAAGATGTTGGTTTTATAAGAAGAGAAGATACTAGTAATGGTAAGCGCTCATCAATTTTTTTTAAACTAAATCCAGAAAGAATCACATTCTTTATCATTTCACTTCTTTTCCCTTGTCCCAATTGATCAAGATGTGCAATAGTTATGGCTTGTTCGTCTTTATCTGTATTAAGATAGAAATAATATTTCTTTGTCTTACTCATTGGTGTTTACTCATTTCAGCAAGTGCCTTAACAAGAGCAAACTGTGGTGTATCTAACTTTTTTACTTTGTTTTTGAGCGTGCTCCAGTGTGTTTTAAATGTTGGATAAAGGTACTCAGCTCCACCACCTGTTAGATATATACGATGGAATCCACGATAATTTTGTTCGATATGTTGGATAACTTTTTCTATCAGTCTATTCCTGGATATTTCAAATGCTTTTTTCACGTCGGCTAAGTGTTTAACATTATTGATAAGTGGCATGATATCATCATCATTTTCGGCCATTATTGCTCTGATAATAGTATCTACTACGTAGTAATTAGATGGTGTATCTGCTTTTAACAACGCGTCCTGTACATGCTTGATGACTAGACTTACACCTGTTCCGGCTTCGCCGGAAATTTTTGCTATGCAGTCAAACTGTCCTTCTATTACTCCACAATCAAGCGTAGTTCCGCCTAGATCGACAACTAAGGATTGCTCTAATGAATGAATATTATCCACCTGTAGTGCTGATACTACGGCTGGAACTGATTCAGGGTATACTCGTATTTTTCCAAAGGTAAAAACCTTTCCTTTGTTTATGGAAATCGGTCTCTTAAGATTTTTAATTTTACGTTGGATATTGACTGTATTTTCCTGTGCGTCGGTGCTGTAGTACTCAGTGATTGGCAATGTCACCCAAAGTTCGATCTCCTGTGGTGTAAGGCCAGATAGTTGGAGTGCATGGTGTACTGAAAGTAGATTTTCTGTTCGGTATTGAAAATCAATATTAGTGGTAGGTATTACATCTGCTGATGCTTTGGAAAAGCTGTATTTTAGTCCGTCTACTTCATAATTATAGATTGGATCAGAAGCGAATCCTCCAGGTTTCCACCCTTCGTTGAAGGTGTTTTGACTTGCCAGTGTTTTTAGCTCCAGATCTTGTTTATCTTTCCAGCACAGCTTGATAGCAGTAGAACCATCATCACAAAAAACTTTTAGCATTAATTACCCCTTTTATTATGGTGTTGTTTTTTATTATATTTATATGGGTGTAATTTTCAATGATAAAGTTATTTATTTTTATTTTACACACCTTTTATGTGTTTATAGGTGTGTTTTTTATTTTTATTTTTATTTTTATTATATATGTTTTATTTTTTTATCTTTCTAGTATAATTTATATATTAAATTTTATTTTTAGGTACGTTTTTTGAACGTTACCTGAATATTTCAAATATCATATCCATAGAAAACACTTTGTACTGAAGTAGCGGATCGGTGCTTTGCTTTCACTTTTTTCTCTGATAGTTAAGTATTAAAAAAAATTTTATTCTTCCTTCTTTAGATATCATTTAGTACTAACCCATGACTTGTGGGTTTGGAGGATACTCCATCTATCTATTTTTTATTCAATTAATTCTTCCAGAAAGCCTTGTTGTCTGATTTTTTGCTTTATTCTTGTTTATAAATGAGGTTTTTAATGTATTTGTCTTAAAGGTTAGTAATTAATCCTGCGTCAGTAAGATACAGCCTGCTGTAAGTCTTAACTGTCGCACAATCATCACCATCTCAAACTGTTATTATTTTCTATAAATTTATAAAGTAGGCTAGTAAATCTACCAGATAGTACTCTTTTTTAGCTAAAAGCCTTATAGAGTAATCATATAATTCGTTTTCACTCATGGTTAGATTGGTAATTTTATTCCTTTCTTTCTGCAAGTACACACCTACTCCTTTTTTTGCATCGACTAGCTGCTTTTTCAATGGCATTATCGATCTTTTCATGCATTTGCTATTAAGCAACTAAAAATATATTTTCAGCGTAAAAAATACACGAATAGAACGTATGGATATTGCTGAGAATTAGTCATATTTCACAATAACTTTATTTATCTCTTATTTTCCCTTATCTGTTACTTAATGTGCCATTATCTGTTACTTAATGTACTGCTTGCCAGACCTCGGCAAGAATATTGCAATAAAGCCGATTTATAGTCAATTTTGCAAGATTGTGATCTGCAGCAGATTGAAATAGAGGTATTCGTTATTGCCATTTAGTTTTTTGTTTATCTGTTCAGATATTTTTGCCAAGTTTTTCTTTTGTCTATTAATGTTTGAACTGTAATAAGCATTCTGTTTTACTTTTGTTTTTCATTGTTTATCGTTGTTGTTAAAGAGAAATCTTGCTTTCCTCCTTGTTTTTATTATGCAAAATTTATATTGCCTACAAACATCGTTAGTTATTTTTTTACTGATAAAATTTTTGATTTGCTAATATTAACTATATTGACGTGTTGACTTGCGCAGATCGTTTATAAGCGTATTAAAATAAATTAATCAACGGTTTTTGTATATACTGTCATGCTGGAATATCGCTTTATTTTGTGCTTACAATAACGCTGTCATATATATGGCAATATTTTTGACTTTGGCGTGGTGCGAAAAAATTCCATATTTGTTTCAACAGGAGGTTAACTTCTTTTTTTTTGCGTATAAACTTATGATTTTTAAATTTTCAAGCATATCTAAATGTGCTGATGCTGATGTTTCTAATAATGCCAGCCGTGCTCATCTTTTTTGTCTTTATTCTTTTCTTTTAGTAATTGCTTAATGTGTACATTTTCAAAAAATCCTATACTTGCATTAGTGGCAAGTCAGTATGGTTGTTTTTGTAAACAACGGTTTTGCTGGTTGCTGGGTTTCTTATCATTTACACATCACTGTGCATTACAATTACAAGTTTTCTAGGTATCTAATCTTTCTTATAAGTACGTCAAACGTGCTGTCCGAATATATTCCTTATCACTGACATATGACCTACAGAGGCTTCAGATTTGAGACAGACGCTAAACCAGCCAAATCAATCATTTTTACCTGCATGTTAAATATTTCACAGCAAAAATTAACAACAACCTATTCTTCAAGATAACGTTTGTTTGATATGAACTTCACCAGATAATATTCTGCGATTTCATTATGTGATGGGTCATGATGAGTATACTATTTTTTATTCTGATCATTCTATATACGATTTATACGCTTTCTTTTCTTTGTTTACTGGCAGCAATATGCTGTTCCATCAAATTGTTATCACGTAAAGGAATTTTCCATTCTAGTGCAAAATAGTTTATTTCATTTTTCTAACCATGCTAGGCTTGTTATTTTTACCATTACCTCACTAGTTTTCCTTGCTGTATACAATTTGCTGCATAACATACGGCTTTAGATATTTTTCATATTTCTCACAATCGTTTTGTATTTTAAAGTTATAAAGTATCCATTTTTCTGTTCCTGTTGCCTACGAAATTTCCATACTTTATATTTATCATTCGAATTTTATCTATTCTTTTTTGATATAAAATTACCTTATTATTTTGATATATTATGGATTTTTAGACTACATATATTTACGACAGGATGAGTCAATTTTCCAACTGATTTTTTCATGACTTTAACTTTCTTATTGAGTTTCTAAGCGCTTCCAACAATTCAGTATCTTTTATGCTATGATACTGATGTTGAGGAATAATTGTAGCTAGATTATACACCAGTTGTATTAACGTAATTTCTTGTTTAGGCCTATAAGGCATAACTCTTTGAGTTCATAATTAAGAATAAGAGGTTACATAGTTATGGAAAGATTTAACATAAATATGATTTCTTTAGCCACTGTAACAAGTGGCCTTTGTGAGAAATTAACTTTTAGAATCAACTGATTGATCATCTTATCTGATAAATTAATTTTGATTACATATTAATAATATTAATTTTTTTCCTAAAACGAAAAATAACTCCAGTTATCTTTTAAAAGATAATTTAATTTGCACGCAAAGAAAAAACGATAAACATTTTATCACTTAATTAATTTCATTATCAGAATTTTTAATTTGTGATAATTGGCACTTGATTCTTGTAAAACTTATAAACTTTGTCCTTCCTTAAAAAATTCACTGTAGAGGCTGGAAAGAGATCTATCAAAGATGCATATTTTGTAATGACCGCTCTTATCATAGGCGCTTTCTCTTGTGTTTTGCTTTGCCTTTTTTTGTCTGATCCAAATTCAGATACTAAAATGCCTGTTGCGACGTCCAGAATAGATCTAGATAAGCGTTTATCCTTGCCAAAACAATAACCTGCTCATAAAAATCCACCACAATAGACGTTATCGCTGCCATATATCTTGCGCTGTATGGATATACATCAACAAGTTAGCTATACACAACAAGTGTTAACTATTGAAGATTCATATAAAGGCAGTATTTATGGAGTGATTTAGATACTAATTATCGCTAACAAGAAAAACACCAAATAAATCAAACGAATGTTGCTGTTATTGATGGCCTATTCCTTGTGTTGCAATCCCCTGGTAATTTTAAACAGTAAAATACGCGATTAAGAATTTGGATTTATAGCCATTGAAGTCGAAATGAGTTCGCATCTGGTAATTGCAACGCTTCATGCTAATAACTTGCTGAATTATTATTGATCCACCAAAAATTGATTTTGTATTCCAGAAACCGGTAGCTGATCCTTAATTGTTGATTTGGATAATAAGGCAACGGTTGCTACACATCGCTTATACTTGTACTGCAAATCTCTTATAATCTAGTAACACGATCATCTTAAGGCATAAGATGATCACGATCTGATAGAACATTATTATCAGCCTAAAGAGTTGTTTATTCGCTATTTTTTTTGATTTGTGCGAATATATTGTTATCACAGGATTGTCTGACGCATTGTGCTGTCCTAAGTGAAGTGATCTTGCCTCGGATTAACAATTTTTAAACTGTGCCGAAGTACAAAATACAGCATCGAAAACTTCCTGGGATATCAAAAACCTAGTCGCATGAACACAAATAATCAGCATGTATTTCACTATATTCATACTAGAAAATGTTGACAGTCTAGCCAGAGCATTTCATTTGATGGATTGATGAAGATAGTTATACGTTGTTGCCGTTAGAAAGTTAAAGCATCAATAATAAGCGCTATCTTTAAGAGATTATGGTTTTTTAACCATGCTGTCTAATCGATTCTGAACACAAATGGCGATTTTTTTGGATTTTTCATATTCAGAAAAATTGTAAGTAAATTACAAGATTACTAATCCTTTATGCAGATTCGCCTGCTGGATCATTATCTGATCCTCAAATCTGAAACTCAAAGAAAACTTATTTTTTAATACCAAGATGCAACCATTTAATATCATATTTTTCTTCAGTGGTATCAGTTACTTCAATCTTTGGTTTATCACTAATGAATGATTAACTGTTTATTAAACACAGAAGATATCAAGTTGTTCCTAGATGTAGGCAGATATGCCCAAAATATCATTTCATGATATTCTTTATTTTTTTTAGCAGATTATAAACAGGCGTATCAGAGTCAGTTGGTTTAACATCTCAAACAACTAAATAGGTTATTTGTTTTGGTAAAATAATCAGATAGCATATAATTGCTAAATTTATGGATAAGATAGAAAGAACGATAGGCCATAGTATCCTACTTTAATACGTCATCAATTAATACTTAGGTTTATTTCTTTAACATATATATGGCCACTTGATGCGTTTTCAAGTGCATCAGCAATATGATAGAAAAACAATATTACCATAATTAACGTCAACCGTTCTTGCTCTCACGCCTTGCATTGACACAATATTAAGAATTAAGATTGATTTACCAAAAATCTTTTCCGTTAAAGACAGAATTACATTCTAGAACATGTTAGCTTTTTTTACCAGATCCGGATAAGCAATAACAAATCGTTGCGGAAACCATTTATTAATATACGCAACTTTGTCACTGATTTTATCAACAAATATTATCCATTCTTCGCTATGCTCTTGAGAGATTGGTTGTCTGTGCTGGATGAATAGCAAGGTGTATCTTTGAAAATGTATTGGTCAAATTGGTGTTCCTTCAGGAAGCCATTCTGATTAACTCAGACGCTATATAATCAAGCAACCCTTTCCAATGTCTTGCGTAGTAGCGCCAGACAGATGATTGTAGATGGCAAAAAAACGAAGGTCTTGCGCCATGTTCAGAGCATTATTGTGCTACCTTTGCTTTTCTGATGGGTATCCCTAATTGTAGTGCTGATGATGCATATGGTATCTAAGAAATTTATCTATAAGCTGGGAAGACTGCTGACGAGTTATAAATAGAAGTTGCCAACTAAGCCTGTTAACTGGTTTTTCTGAGTTTGTTGTTAATTTTAAGTGCTTATTGATGGTTTGCTACTAACAGTATTCGGATTGACGGCATGGTTAATAGATCATTTGGTTAATTGAAAAATTGTCGATAAGTCTATTGGTGTGGTTAGTATATCTTGACGTGCTGGTTGGTTTTTGCTTAAATTGATCTCGCCTTACTTACTGCTGGGTCAATATCCATGTAATGCAGTCTCTATTGGTTAATATGTTTTGTGAAACCACTAATCAGTTGTTGGAAAGATGTATTAATGAAATGCTACATTATAGTATGATAAGGTAAACATCTTTAGGTGGGTTTAAAAAGTATCGGCTACCACTTTTTCCACTGAATTCTGTTAATAAAATGATGTTATTAACAAAAGGTGCAGCTCTAGAAAACAAACTTGATGGTTAATGCTGATAGTTTGTTTTTGTGTCACTATCAAATATCTCAAAAATGATTTGTTTAAGCCTGTATATCTGATTCTGAATTAGTATTCAGTTATATGTTGCTGCTATTTTATTAGCCAGTGGCGATTTAAATACGATAGTCAATCAAATTGACTAATAAATGAAAATAAATCAATCACATTTGATCAACATACAAAAAAGAGAAAAATATGAAGAAATCAACACTTCATAGAAGATTTTTAAATTTGGAAATGAATGATAGTGCTTGTGGTAGCCCATTATAGAAGTTGCTATTGTACTTGCTGTTGGCGTGCGGCTTCTGGCATGCTTAAGAAAACCACCATTAATGATGAAATTGTTAACGTAGAAGCATTTAGTGAGGCAATCACGCTAGATGCTAAAGACATATGGCAAACACGCCAATTTACAAATGGTACAAAAATGACAGGCACTGGTGTGGTTTAGAGGCGTGCACGGCAACATGATCATTAACTACGATAAATTAAATGGTAATGAAAAATATACAATGGTGGGTGGTGCGATTATCTCGTTATTTTTCTAAAAAAATGCAAGTTTCAACCACAATAGGATAACTTAATAATAAAGTATTTTTAGTTGCTTATAAAAGTGTATAAGAGGAAGCTTGTCGCCGCACAATGTCAACAAAACTGATTAGTATCGCTATACTACATGATGTCTCGATTTCTGCTATCAGTAATATTACTGGTATTCACGCAGTAAAACTAGAGACATAATGTAAACTAGATAATGGCTTGCTTTGGGCTTTTTAATACTATCACTTTCAAATTTAACAATTAATTTTTCATTCTTTTTTTTGATTTTTAAATTCTTTTGAAGCAGAAAAGAAAATTTTGTTTTTTCTGCATTTAATGAGCGGTATATAGCAAGATTATCATCTTTTGGTTTACTATAAACTTAACCACTGTACTACATGAGCTTTATTTTAATGAGGTGCTCTCTGATATATGATATTGACATTGACACAAAACTGCTAAAAAACATCGATCAGTAGGAAATCTAACTGTCCCAAAAGCTATGAATATCAATCTGTTTGGATTGATAATGGCGGCATGGATCCTCTGTTTAGTAAGGATTATTGGCTAATGCAGCTCAATTCAACGCACATCTAAAAGCTCTAAAATGTTGGCGATTTAAGAAACTAATATGGTTTATTCAATCATCCGTACTTCAACTATTAAAATCAATGAGTGCTGAATAAATTGGGCGCAACAGCTTAACGAATGTAAAGTTAATTAGTTTTTTTTGTCGTATAATAAGGCTTCCATTTTCACAATGGAAAAATGCCTGAACTATGCTAAATAGCTTTATACGTACATTACTGCCAAGTAATGTGCGGCAATATGAGAAAGCAGTGAGCTCAGTGATTCTCATGTTGCTTCGCTACCTACTGCACAGTCAATCGCACAAACAATCATGGTTATTATCGTAAAACATTTTTGGATTTTTATCACGGCTTAAATAACCTATAGATCTTTGTAGATTAAAATCTTGAGATTTATTCTTTCTTTTATCTCATCCTATCTTACGTATTTTCTAGCTTTCCTATGTGTTGGAAATAAGGCTTTTATTTAAAGGATTCATTGAAAAATGTTTCCTTTAGTTCAAAAATACTATTTAATGCATTTATCTTAGCTGTTGCTGATAAAGCAAGGAAGCCCGGGCGCGATTTATCGCTGTTTTCAAATCAATCCATGTTTGTTTAGTTGACTCTCATTGAAATTAAGCCATTCAAGATACATCGCAGGATAAGTAAATTACTTATCCTTGTGCTATGGTTTTACCAGATGACTTTTCCAGTAAGATTCTTAAATCTTTTCTTAAAATCAAAGATTTTCCAAAAATATCGCTGTAACCATAGAATTTTCCAAGCGAATAAGATGGTTACCATGATAGTATCTACAGGATAAAAAGTGGAATGAGTTGCTTCAATGCATGAATCGATATTATCCGACAGATTATTGACGACCTAACTAATGAAATGAAAGTTTATGTTGGATGGGCCAGATAAAGAGTCTTTTTGATCTGTGAGTATTTTATTTTTCATGGCAACTGATGTAGTGAAAATCCTTCATGCAGTAGAAGGGATTTCTACAATCAATTTTTTCTGACATACAGTAGATTTCAACTAATCATGGCAGGTTTTTAACAAGGTCCATTTTCCCATTCGACATAAAAAATAAAAGTTTCGGTTAACAATTTTTCTAGCAATTCTGCAATCAGTTTGTTAAGAAGCCAAAACAATAAACTACATATTAATTTTATGCTTTCGTATTCTTTTTTTTATATTAATATACATAATATTAAATTTTCTGCTTTAAAATCAGATAATGTTTTCTTTCCATCTTTGGTATTCAAATCTAGTTCATGCGAAGAAATATATCTAAGCGGAAAAAAGTTTTGGCTTAAGAATATTAGCTTGGAAACAAGCCTTGCAAATCAAAAAACATAGATTTTTTTGTTTTGAGAATGGTCGTTTATACTACTTTAACCATGCCAATCCTCCAACATTGCGGCCAACCTAATTTGTATACTTGAATATGTCTGTTGTTAGCATGATATGTGCCATTTGACATACTGTAAACTATCAAACTTTCTATACAGTCGTTCAACATTTCAAGCATGATACTTTCACCACTCATGATTTTTCAGTTAACAGCTGAGAAATCAGAAAAGATAAAATTGTCGTGACTATTGTTGATGAACAACTTACTTAAATCCTTTTATTTTGTACAATTATTAACCATTTCTTCAAGTGTAATCTACGACTAGCTTTTTTCAACTTCTCCCAAGTTTTCCACAGGGATAATGACAGATTCAGTGGATAAACTCTCTTGATTGAGTTAATAACTACTTTTTTCCAGATCCAAAATGATGTTAATCACTATTTCTTTGGTTTTATTAATTAAAATCCATTTTTGGCTCGATGTAATTTTCTAGGTTAACTCATCAGTAAGTTAGGCTTTTTTTCAAAAAGCTCAGGCTCATCTGATGGATTTGCTACTAGTTCATCAGCATCTCTTATTTCACCTTCCTTTTATTCTTACTTAAGATAAAAATCTTTAGAAAAGCGCATAAACTGGTCTATTTCCTGATATTCTGTAATATCAATATATTTTAGTAATATCGATATATTTTCAATCGCGATTTCTTCTAATCGATGCAATTTTTAAAAACAGCAATTTTTGCAATATGTTTTAAAGATATGTTGAGATGGTGCACACAATTTCTTAGAGCTATTTTTATTTTAGATTCAAGCTAGAGATGAAAATCATCACTCTTGCAGTTCTCGTGGTTAACATTGATGATAAAATTTGCTTTGAAATATTTCATAGTGCACATCTAAATAGAGCAATCAAGATTAATGACTGAGCGAAGAAGTAAATTTACAGGAATATAGGCAAAGACTTTTTGATTTATGAAAATCCTTTAGCTGATATATGGAATGAGCCAAGGCTTTTTTATGAATAATATTTAAATGATTCAATACCATTCTCGTTCTAATATCTAGTCTGTCTAGTCGCCTCTTAATTTCTTTAAGATTTAATTTGTGCAATTGCTGTAATGCTAAAAAAAAGAATTCAAATTCCCTATCAATGAACAAGTTATTCGGTTTTTATGATGTAAGCATAAAAATGTTATATGCTATCGAGATACTTACAGTTATGAAAAAGGTATGGCAATCAAAGATTGTTGGTAGAAATACATTCTACTGTATTAAGGATTTTTACTACAAAGGTTAGTATAAAACCTAAACAATCATACAGATCAAATAGGCTCTTTCCTACACAATCCAATATAAAGCTGCATCTTATTAGTTAGCTCGGCGATAATCTATCGGATGATGTCAATTCATGTCTTGAAGAAATTCATTCTACTTTTTATCTTGTTAATGCTATCACAGTGAACATCTTATGTGCTTGGAATATTCTGGAGTTACATGGATTTCATTGTGAAATCACTGATTGTAAAAACTATTTAACAATCAGACTGAAAGTATTCTAACTAAATTACTCACAAGAATAAATGCTTTACTTATCTAGGATTTATGTTGAATAGCTTGACTTTGCTGTAGACCAGTGAAACAAAAATCGGCATTGATTTGAAAATAATGTTAGAGTGCGTCACTGCTTCTTTGATTTAGCGCCGACAGCCAATATAAATGCACTAGCTTGTATTGATGAAAATAAAAAAATGAATTACTCGAGCTGTCTTAATCGCTAGAGATCGAAATAGTCATCTGAGCAATAAGATTATTAAAGAGTTTAATGCAGAGTGTATTAGGCGGTTTCTTTAGCGGATCACAAATAAAGCATTCATCTATTTCTCTGATGTAGCTAAATAGTACGAAAGCTTTTTCAGCGAACATGAAATTAATCACTGTTGGCCTAATAAGGTTGGATAATCAGAGAGTTATTTATAAAGAATTCAACATTCAAAATGTGAATAGTTATATCAGCCGATTAAAATGATTGATTAAGTAGATTCCATGGTGTAGTCTTTCGTTTTATTTACTTAAGTATCTTGCCTGAAGAAGATTCTATGAAACAACAAGAATTAAAATACAGATATTGTTATAAATTACTCTGCGAGTAAAGTAACAACATTTGCAAACATAGGCTTTAATTTACAGAATTTGATATCATAGTTTGTATTAAAATATTCTCTTATTTTATTTAGTAAAACAGCGTATCATGTGGATAATATAGATATTGCTTGATCTTTGTTTATCCTGTATTAGTTATTAGATATCCTGCTCTAATTTTAGCTATCTTTAATCAATTTATCTCTATGGAAAAAACTATTAATTTTTAATTTTGAATTCTTTTAATTAAAAAATTTACAAAATTATACCATGTTTACTCTTGTTTTTTTATATTGATATCCACAGAAATGTGGATAAATTAATATATATAGCCTTTTATCTTGACTTATTAGCAAATCTTATGTATGTCTATAAGTGTTGCGCCACCTTCCAGCTATGAAGCTTCTCGTAAATCTGTTCTGCATACTTAAATTAGATGTTGTTTAGCAGCATAGTCACATTAGGTAAATCTCATTATGCGCTTATAGCTTCTTCATTGCTGCATAGAATATTTCGCTGAAAACATGTCAATAAAACATCAATGCCTTTATTATTGCCGGCATATTGCGGCTCTCTGCTATGCAGACACCTCCTGCGCAGTTAGGGCTTTAACTTTTGCTTGCATGCATTTATGTAGCGAAGTAAGCACATTAGCTGTTGTGTGTATCCAAGAGCTAATGCGCTGCGTATCCTTGAGCAGATCTTTGCCATTGCATTACAAAAATTAATACATGGTCTCTAGTAAACAAGCCTGGGACGATACGCTTAACCAATTAGCTCGCAGGCGATTTAGAAGTTGTGTCCAAGTTTAGCTTCTGACTCTCAACAAGCCATCCTCAACCGCAACTAGCTCCTTACGTGTGCATGCTCAATGAAGTTAATCTGGCATAAACAGTCCTGTTAGAGAAGAAGGATGCAAAGGTAATCATCTTGCATGACAGGAGCATATAATATGCCTTCGACAAAGAAATAAACGTGGAGTGTATCGGTTTAAAAATCACATGGGAAACCAGCCTCTTGTCTTCAAAGTATTGCTGTTTTAGTTTGCTGTGATGTTACTGGCAGAGAAAACGATATGTTTTTTCATCGAGAAACTCCTCAAGAGGACTTCGTAAAATCACTGAGGAATATGGCCAAGAAAGCACAGCAATGGTAGCAACTCTTAGATGTTTTTTATACACTTCGGATAAGAAGTGTGGTAACTGGCTATTTAAGGATATTCCGTTGCTATTTCAATCTGCTTGATATTAGGCACTGTAATCTCAACATCGTCTATACCAGTCTGTATAGTTTTCTGTGGTAAATAACCATTATGGACAACAACCCATTTATGCTATAGCTTTGACAAAAGGCAACATTTATCATGCTGTCGCAGGAGGGCGTTGATATTATTTTCAACAGCGGATGGTTATCTAGAGCTGTCTGGCATAATTACGGATGAGTTCATGTAATGGAGATCATATCTAAAATATTTGGTTTCGTAGATATCTGTATGGTAGTAGATTTTTTCATGGCATATTATCTCTCTGTTGTTGAATTCGTTCATGAAATCAATCATCAGAATACGCAAGCATTTACGAGCCACACCAACATACATCAAAAAATTACTGTAACTCTAAGCTGGTCAAGAAACTAAAAAAATTAAGTGCAAGGTATTTTCTGTTATCATTTTAAATGATTTAACTAAATATTTAAGTAAAGATTCGAATCTTGCAAGTAATTTATCTATATTTATCTATAATGAAAGCTTATAGTGAAAATTATGGTACTACCCACTCAGAGGTTAGTAAATAAAAAATTACCAATTTTATTAACCAATTAGCATAAAAACTTCATCAAAATATCAGTAAGAGTAAGTAGTAGAATTAATTATTACAGCTACGCCAAGATATCATATGGTCAGCGTGCATCAAATTCTTTAGTTTGGCATACAAAAATTCAAACTGTAGAAAAAACGTGTGTACCACTCTTTTATAAGGCACTAATAATTGAGAGACTAATAAACTTTCATCATAACTAAAAATTTAGTTATCGTTATTTTCCTTACCTTTAAAATCCTTTAAAAATTTTGCTTGAATACATATTTTTAAACAATTTATTAATTCGATCTTGTAATTGAACAACTTGCTCAAACATAGACTCATATGCCGTCATTATTCATGATTCATGTTAATCCAGAATTTTCTACAAAAATAGATTATCAAGATTAAATTTAATCGAATACCCCTAATTGTCTCAGTCTCATCTTACAGAATTAGGATTAATACGTAAAATTAAATAGTTCTCAATAAATGCAATAAGACTATCAAATATTTTTCCTTTACTATATGGAGATAGTGATGAAGTACCATATTTAAATACACAAAGATGACTTGCCATATCAGCCGTGTTAATACATTGAGTACAATCACTCGTTTTCAATATTTATGCAAGTCAAGTAGCTGCAAAGATTTTTTCACGCCTGTTTTTTCTTTGTTGTCCTTTTTTCTACTGTTACTGGAAAAGGGGCTCATGATAAAATGATAAAACAGACCATGCAATTTTTGCTTTTCATGATTTATAAAGCATAAAATTTAATAAATTTATAATATATTATAAATAATAGATTATTATTTACATCCTGAATGACCAAATCCACCACTACCACATTTTTTTGTTTTAAAATCTTGTACCAGCTCAAACTCAGCTTGAACAATTTGTACAAAAACCATTTGTGCTATACGCTCACCAGGTTGAATAGTGAAACTTATATCGCCACGATTCCATACAGAAATCTTCAATTCGCCTTGATAATCAGAATCAATTAAATCAACTAAATTTCCCAATACAACACCATGTCTATGTCCTAATCCTGAACGAGGAAGAATAACTGCAGCTAATTGTTGATCTGCAATATGCACTGCCAATCCTGTAGGTAATAGCATGGTTTTACCAGGTTCTAATTGAATATCATGATCTAAGCAAGCTCGTAGATCTAAGCCAGCAGATCCTTCTGTCAAATAAGTTGGCAAAGAAAATTTATATCCTACACGAGGGATCAAGCATTTTAATGTCTATTTTTTTCTTCATAACATTTAAATATCTCATCGAGTAAACATGTGGCCAATGACTAACTTATGACTACGATATAAATGTATCTCTTTACATTTCAAAAATAAATTCAATCACTATCCTTTCTGAATTAAATTCATGCTCATGTAATGAAATATCATTTATACAAACAAAATCTAGATTTTTAGATAACATTATTACTATCATAGTATGAAAAAAATTTTTGATATTTTGGAAAAATCCAATTACATAATGACGATTATTAATCAATTTATAAAAACTTGCCACAATATCAGGATATTTATCAATATAAGAGTAATTTCATCAGCCTGTTTTTTAATTTTTTTTATAAGCCATTTTTCTCGATAATCAGAAATTGCTGCATATATAAAAATTTTTTCTTTATCCATTATATTATGTACTTGAGTGCACATCTCCACCGCGGTGATAAAACCTTAATAAGTTTAAGGCTTGCTTGTATTGATAAATTAACTTGATCAGTAAGTAAGTGTTATATTAGCACTTCGCTCTGCAACCACTTGAGCACAGATATCGCAAAAAGCTATTATTTTTACCTGAATTATGATTAGTTATAAAACTAACTAGATCGATTTCTTCTTTGTTCACCTAGACCCACCGAGGTAATTGCTAAATAACAAGTTTGGCATATCTTGTGTTTATGCTGAAAATTATTCTCATCTAACTAAACAATAACTAATAGATCAGACATTTAATGATGATCAAAAATTAAACAATGTTGCTCTTTAAGTATTGAAATATTTTATTATGTTAAATATTAACGTTATATATATCTTTGATATATCTTCTGATTCATTGCTGGCATGAGACAACTATTTTTGCTTTTGAAGCTAAATAGATCGTTGTCAATAGATTATTAGTCATACTAACAAATAAAAACTAGCAAGCAAATCTGCAATTGCTTTCGCTAAAATAAATCAAATCTGCTAATTTAGCTAATTAAATATAACTGAATTGCAGCCTCTCTGGTACTGAATCTAACAAATAATCAGCAATTTAGATATCCAAAAGCCTGTAGTGTTAACGCTGTAATGAAAGATTTGCCAGCATTCGTCATTACTATCAAAACCGTATATATTGCACCATGATCACGTAAATGACAAACTAATTATTTTGTCTAAAATGATTATATAGACCATTATAGCACAGGCATATTCATGACAAGATATCTAATAATGAATATAGTTAATACCAAATATCATGATGATAAGGCTTTATTATAAGATAACATTACAACATCTAAAATAAGAGACGCTCTTCATAGAAGCAAAGAATCTTTGTTTATTATTTGCTAAGCATTATGTTATATCCAAACTTATCGTTGCTAAATAGCAAAAACAAGATGATGTTTATGATCGCCTGTTTTGGGAAAGTTATTGCTATAAGTCCCTTCTACTGATAAGAAGAATTGCTGTTGATAGAGTTTGCTCATAGAAAAGCAAATAGTCATAAAGATCAACGAGACTCTTTACTAACTCACTGACAACATGAATCTATATGTCATTAGTTAACTCGGCGATAATCTGTCTGGTGATCTCGATTTATACATTGAAAGAACTCATTCTACTTAATCATGCCAATATTCTCATAATGAACATGTTTTATCCTCATGGATCATTTATTAAAGAGTTACACAGCGATATCGTTGCAAAATCCAGATTCCAGAAAAAGATTTAATAAATTTACTGAAAATCCTTTAGCGAAACTACATTACAAGGATAAATAGTTTAGTTATTTACAATATATGTTAAATGAGCTTGACTTTATATGAGATCAGCGAAATAAACAGCCATTGATATTTATAGACGCCGTTTAGATGGCGTTCTATTTTTTGTCTTCATAGAGAACATCTAAGATAAATGTACTAAATGCTATTCTTATCGTAGCCGAAATATTTTCTATGAATTATTTAAATGTCAG
This sequence comes from Arsenophonus sp., assembly GCA_046530935.1. GTDB lineage: Bacteria > Pseudomonadota > Gammaproteobacteria > Enterobacterales > Enterobacteriaceae > Arsenophonus. The sequence continues at coordinate 6,477 of JBHEQW010000062.1, read as the reverse complement.
AGTTATATCACTGATATAAAAAGTAGAAACCGTTGGAAAATAGAAGATAAAATTAAGGAATAAATTACGTTTGTATTTGCCTGAGATTAACGTCATGTGAGCTATGATATTCTTGAAAAGTTTAATGAAGACTGTGTTATGCGTTTTTTTGAGCTAATCATAGATAAAGAATCAGTCCTTTCCTGATATGGATCTAAATGGTACCAAACCTTTGGCAGCGATTATGAAATTAGTTAGCATCGCTTAATTAAATAAGGTTAGATAATTAGAAAATTATTGGCAAGGAATTCTGCATTCAGACTGTTGATGGTTATATTAGATGATAAAAATAATGTCTTATTAGATTCTATGGTGTATAGTGTCGTTTTATTTACAGAATTATTTACTTTATAGCAGATTCTTTGAAAACATAAGAATTAAAATACAGATATGGTTATAAAATTGCTGTTATAGCAAAGCACCAACCTTTTTCAACAATAGTGTGATTGGATCCGGTCACAGCCATATTCTCAACCGTTTTGACGACTACGATGTTGCCTGCTAAAAAATCTGTAACCTTTTTCATGTAAAAAATATTTTTCTAGCTCTCAAGCGATCTACTGATAATTGTAGACAAATTCAGCAACCCTTACCCACCACGGTGTATCTCGATCTAGCCTAAATCACTAATCACTGTTTATTCAGAAACTGTGTGGATTTATGTGAAATTATGCTAAGCTATGAGAAGACTAAGCTATAAAGCGTTTAAAAGTTACGAACCTGGTTATCTGTAGGTAAATGTGAAATATTTTCGAAAAGGATAAACCATGCCTAATGCTTTACGCTTCTTACATGATCTTAACCGAGTATTGTCCAATGCCTGTCTATTGTGGACTTGCAGACAATAGAAAAGAATTTACAGATCGCATTTTTAGTCTAATAAAACATAAGTTCAAGAAAAATGTGAATTCACCGTTTATGTTAAGTCTTGATATAGAACAGCAACTTAGCCAACCGATATGTCCTTAACCAAATGATATTATTAAGCGATTTAATTAGTAAATAAAAGATGGGCTTTAAAGCTATTATTTTAATTATTGTCAAGAGCTTAAGATTACTTTTCATAGATATATTTGGCTATACAATAAGGAATTACCACTAATTACAATTAGTGTTTTGTAGTATAAAATCAAATTACAGTTTATGAAAGATTGGTTCAAATTAAATTTGAATTATTCAAAAAAATACTATCTTAGTGCATGTGATACTAGATGTGATACATCATCAAAGATGATTGACAACTAAATTTTTGATTGATACCTGTCTAATAAATTAAGTAGAAGAGAGACTATATAAACGTTTTATCATATGCTTAAAGCAGCAGTGATATTGTAGGTATTGTAACAACTAAAAATATCAACTAAATATTGAAGAATAGAATGAACGATATGAGTTAAGATAAATCTTAATTAATTCTTCAATAACAAATATCTTCATCGATTTTCTATCAAAATAGATTAACAAATTTGTCGTCAATATAGCTATGCTATAAGATTATAGATGTCTATATAATTTTTTTGAAAGAAAGATTTAATTTAGAGATGGTTGGAGTTATTAGAAAATCTTATATATGTGGCGGTTAGGCTACAGCTCTACTCACTCTGATGCTTCATGAATCTATTTTTTATCCTTAATTTAAACATTTTTTACAACAAGAGGCAGGAATGGGATCAGTAGCTCAAATCTTCTTAGCTGGTTCCGGTTTTTCTGAGGAAACTGTAGCAGCTTAAATACCATTGAAAGGGTTGTTTTTATCGAACTATAGTTCTTTGCAGTTCAGCTTTGTATAGCATCACTCTCGCAAAAATAGATTCAATTGGATTTGTCATTTTTATTGTGATGCTAAGAGTGCTATGACTGGAAGTTTTAGAATGCTAGCACTTTTTCTTGGTATTTTCTAGATCTTTCTTCACCTTCTTTATTGCACTGCAGCATACTTCGCTAAAAACATTGCCAATAAAACATCAATGCCTTTATTAGCTGGATCACGACTATCTGCTAACCAGGCCTTTCCAGCAGATAAGTATTAACTTTCTGGTTATATGGCTTTGTGTAGTGAAGGTGGCATATTAGATATTTTTGTGTACCAAACATGCTTGGTGTTTCGTGTTCTGGAATATCTTTGGCAATTGCATTTCAAAAATCAATGACAACATCTCCCATAACAAGTTTTGGAAATATGGTTAAGCCACGCTCTAGCAGGTCATTGATGAGCTGTGGCCAAGTTCGCTTTGGACTCTCGATAACCATCTTCAAGCTCAAGTATCCTACTTGCGTCCATGCTCAGTGACGCCGATAATGGGCGTAACAGAAAAATCTGATCATCTTTCCTGAGATGAGTCATATATGCCATCTGCACATAAATAAACGTAGTGCGTATCGCTTAAATTATGCAGGCCCAATTGCCTATCTTTATTTAAGCATTGTTATTTTAGTATCCTGATGGTGCTATGACAATTAGACATAAAATATGTGTTTTCAACAATAATCCCAAATGGATTTGTGAAAATCAGTGCGAACATACCTCGTAAGTACACCCATTGTGGCAATTCTTTGATGTTTTTTGCATCATTCAGATAAGGTAGTAGCAACGAGCTGTTGAAGCATATTTTACTACCACTACGATCTTCCACCATAACTTTAGTCACTTTAATCTCAACATCGCCAATAGCAGTATGTATAGTTTGCTGTGGCAAATAACCATTATGGACAACGGTGTCATGACGTACGTCAAATAAGCTAGCATTTTTAAGATTTTGTTGAAGAATGGCTCTTGAAGTTTAAGTCTCTACGGCGTGTGGTATCGGCTGCGTGGCAGCATTACGGATAAGTTTGTGGAAGGTATTAGAGGGTAATATCTGGTTTTACGGATACTTGTGGTGTAGACTTTTCATGGCATATCATATCTATGTTTTTGAAATTATTCACGAAATTTAGCATTGTGATATGCCGGCATTTATAAAACTGCATACGGTAGAAATGAGTATAATTCACGCATGTATCAGAAATAGATTATGTTACTATAGTAACCATGGAAAACATTACACCAGTCGTCAGTATAGACATGTATTGTTGTCTTATTAAGATGATAAAAAGTATTATCCATCGAGGATAACTATTGAAACAATAGCTAGATGAAGCGATTTTTCCGTTGCTTGAAGCTTAGTATATGTATACAGCGCCAAGTTGGCTAGTAAAGGTTCACTGCAATCCAAGTCATTGATTATTTACTTATATATCTATTAGTATAGAGATCTAATCCAACATTGGCATAACGGATGAGTTAACACAAAATAAATCAGAGAGGTTGTTCCATTAACAGTCAAGTGTATGGTAGCCAATTTTAGTTGACCACTATACATAGAAGCGTATGCATCAGCTAAAGAAATTTATTTAAAAACCTTTCTAGCCTAAGAAACATGGCGTTTGCATAAACTAAAATTATCGATTTGATGCGAATACGGATGTATAACGGTTTTATTAAAAATAAAAGTTAAAAACAACAGTGCTATAATTCATCGAATGCGATTTTTAATCGTGCTAATAACCCTGTTTTTCTTTTAATTGAGTTCTGTTTGTTAATAGCGAGATTCAGTGCTTTCTTTTGTCCAATCATAACCACCATTTTTTTGCCCCTGCTGACCCCTGTATAAATTAAATTTCGTTCAAGCATAAGATAATTTTGCATGGCTATCGGAATTATAACACAAGGATATTCAGAACCCTGACTCTTATGAATGGTTGTTGCATAAGCTAAGGATATTTCATCCAGCTCATTAAAATCATACCGAATTGTTCTTCCATCAAAATCTATGATCATTTCAGATTCAAGCATGTCAATTAAAGTAATAATTCCAATATCTCCATTAAAAACATCTTTATCATAATTATTCACTAATTGAATGATTTTATCACCTAAAGAAAAGGTCCGCCCATAACGTGTCACTTTTGATGTGATGTGATTATTATTAAGATGAGATTGTAACATCTCATTAATACTATGTGCGCCAATTCCGCCTCTATTCATTGCAGTTAAGACTTGTATATCCCTGACAGGATCAAATCCAAACCTCAGTGGTAATCGATGTAAGATAATATTTAAAAGTTTATTTTTAATATCTTCAATATTCTCAGAATGAATAAAGAAAAAATCACTTTCCTCGCCTTTTTTTGCGATTTCAGGGAATCGTCCCATATTAATTGCATGGGCACTTGTGATTATTTTAGAATAAGACGATTGCCGAAATATTTCAGTTAATCGACTAACAGGGATTTCTTGACTATGAATAATATCAGATAAGACATTCCCTGGTCCTATTGATGGCAGCTGATCAATATCACCTACAAACAGTAACCCTGAATGATTAGGTAATGCGCGTAATAATTTATTCATCAATACAATATCAATCATTGAGGATTCGTCAACAACTAGTAATTTTGTATTAATAGGATTGTCAGCATTGTGTTTAAAATTAAATTGTAATGGATCAAAATCTAAAAGACGATGAATGGTGGTGGCATTTTCTTTAGTTGATTCACTCAATCGTTTGGCAGCTCGTCCTGTTGGCGCACAAAGAGTTGGTTTTATCCCTTTTGTTTTTAGAATACGCAAAATACTGTTAATCACAGTAGTCTTTCCAACTCCAGGCCCGCCTGTTATTACACTCACCTTGCTTTTTAAGGTTTTTTCTATAGCACTCTTTTGGGTATATGATAACGTTATATTATTTTGTTTCTCAACCCATGGAATAGTTTTTTCTAGTGCGATATTCTCCCATGGAAGTGTTTCAGAAATCAATCGCTTTAAATGACTTGCAACTCCTTGTTCAGAAAAAGCCAATGATGACAAAAATATCCAGATTTCATTTTCAACAGATTGTAAAACAAGCCGGCGTTCTGTTAATTCAATTTCAATGGCCTGACGTATAATATCTTCATGAATATTCAGTAATCGATGGGTTTTGTTAATTAATGCTTTTTGTTCTTCTGCACAATGGCCATGATTAGACAATTCCTGCAAAACATGACGGATGCCGGCTTGAGCACGAATCAGAGATTGTGTGTCGACGCCTAAGTTTTGTGCGATTTGATCAGCTGTTTTAAACCCAATGCCGTAGATATCAATCGAGAGCTGATAAGGATTTTCCCGTATTTTAAAAATTGCCGATTCACCGTAGGTTTTATATATACGAATGGCTCTTGAGATTCCGATGCCATGAGATTGTAAAAAAACAATGATTTCTCTGATTACTTTTTGTTCTGCCCAAGCAGAACTAATCTTTTGCTGTCGTTTTTTTCCAATACCTTTAACTTCAAATAATTTATCAGGGTGCTGTTCAATAATATCAAAAATATTTACACCAAAGGATTTGATAAGTTGTTTTGCAAAAACAGGACCTATCCCTTTGACCATGCCTGAGCCTAGATATTTTTCCATGCCTTCCAAGGTTGTAGGAATGATGGTTTTTATATGATTAGCTTTAAACTGTAGCCCATAATTAATGTCGTTAAGCCAGGTACCAATACATTCAATATATTCTCCAGCAGTAATAGAAGCTGTATTACCAGTTACAGTAATTAAATCTTTGTGTGTGGAAACCTTAGCTTTAATAACAAAAAACCCGGATCTTTCACTATGAAAAATGACTCGTTCAACAATTCCTTCAAGGAATTGTTGTGACTGAAATTGACTATTTTTCATAAGCGATCTCAATGGGAATATAATTAAAAATTAGGTTTTAGAATTTTTACTCATTTTATCCATATTAAGCCCTATTAAATATAAATATAATAAAAGCTAAATTGGTAAAAGTTATTAATAAATCTTGTCTATGACTGTTGTGTTCATCCACTATGACACCTAGTGAATTTATCCATTCATCCTTAAATTGCAGGTTGTTTATCAACATGATCAAAAGGCTAAGTTTACTTACACAGTTCAGGTTTTCTCAGCAGACTTTAGTATCTTAAATAGCATTGAAGAAGTTGTTTTTCTTGAAACACAGTTCTTTGCATGTCGTGTCCGTCGTTTTTATTGATGCCCAAGTGCTCTGACTTGGAAGTGCTGGAATGGCAATAGGTCTTCTAGATCTTTCTCCAACTTCTTAATCGCTTCAGGATATTTTGCTGAAAACGTTCCCAATAAAATATCAAGTGGCTTATTAGCGGCGTTGTGATTCTCTGCTAGCCAGACCTTTCAAGCAACTCAGTCTTAACTTTCGATTGCATGCTTTTTTGGAATGAAGACATCATACTAAGCTGTTTTTTGTGCACCCAACAGCTTTGCGTTTGAGTATCCGGAAATATTTTTTCATTGCATTACAAAAACAAAGGTCATCGTCTTCAGTAGTAAGCAGCCTAGTAAGTATGCTTAAGCCGGGTGCTGTGCTACTCGCAGTCCATTGAGAAGTTCGGCCAAGTTCGCTTCTGACAATCCAA
>JBHEQW010000061.1:0-10436 GCA_046530935.1 Arsenophonus sp. | reverse complement strand
TTATTTTTCACCATTAGCTTACTAACATATATTATAATATTCTGATCTTATCATATAAGACAGAATTATCAGTTAATTAATAAAATTTAGTAGTGGTTATTGCAAAAAACTTCATTTTTTATAAAAACTTGCTAAAAGTTGTAAATACCATTATCTTATGTTCTTAACAACAAGGATATGTTAATAGTATTAACAGCACAGAGTTTAATATTTTTTATTAACCATTAAGTGTACTGATCGATCAATATTTAGCTAGTTAAGTTTAGGTGTATTTACTTATGAACAAAATTCTATTAGTCACTAAACGTGCTGGACATAAAGAACAAATTGATCTTGATAAAATACATAAAGTCATTACTTGGGCAGCTGAAAGCCTAAAAGATGTATCTGTTTCACAAGTAGAGCTACGTTCTCAGATCCAGTTTTATGATGGTATTAAAACTTCTGATATTCACGAAACCATGATTAAATCTGCGGCAGATCTTATTTCAGTTGATACACCTGATTACCAATATCTTGCAGCTCGATTAGCTATTTTCCATATGCGCAAAAAAGCCTTTGGGCAATTTGAACCACCGGCATTATATCAACATGTTTTGCATATGGTTAAAATAGGTAAATATGATAAAAATCTACTGATAGATTATACAGCAGAAGAATTTAAGCAGATGGATAGTTTTTTAGATCACTGGCGTGATATGAATTTTTCCTACGCTGCAGTTAAGCAATTAGAAGGCAAATACTTAGTGCAAAACCGTGTAAGCGGTGAAATTCATGAAAGCGCCCAATTTCTCTATATTCTTGTTTCTGCTTGCCTTTTTTCACGTTATCCAAAAGAGATAAGGTTAAACTATATTCGTAGCTTTTATGATGCAATTTCAACTTTTAAAATTTCACTACCTACTCCAATTATGGCTGGGGTACGCACCCCAACTCGCCAATTTAGTTCTTGCGTATTAATTGAATGTGGCGATAGCCTTGATTCGATTAATGCTACCGCTAGCGCAATTGTGAAATATGTTTCTCAACGTGCAGGTATTGGCATTAATGTTGGCCATATTCGTGCATTAGGTAGTCCAATTCGCGGAGGTGAAGTGTTTCATACAGGATGTATTCCTTTCTATAAACATTTCCAAACTGCGGTAAAATCTTGTTCTCAAGGTGGAGTACGTGGTGGTGGTTCCACTCTATTTTATCCTCTCTGGCATTTAGAGGTTGAAAGCTTACTAGTACTAAAAAATAATCGTGGTATTGAATGCAATCGTGTTCGTCATATGGACTATGGTATACAAATTAATAAACTCATGTATGAACGCCTTATCAAAGATGAAAAAATTACCCTTTTTAGCCCTTCTGATGTTCCAGGCTTATATGAAGCATTTTTTGCTGATCAAAGCGAATTTAAACATTTATATTTAAAATATGAACAAAACGCAAACATACGCCAAAAATGCGTTAGAGCGCTTGATCTATTTTCACTTATGATGCAAGAGCGAGCATCAACAGGGCGTATTTATATTCAAAATGTTGACCATTGTAATACCCATAGCCCATTTGATGCTAAAGTTGCGCCAATTCGTCAATCAAACCTATGTTTAGAAATCACCTTGCCAACCCGATATTTAAATAATATTAACGACGAAAATGGTGAAATTGCACTTTGTACTCTTTCTGCCTTTAATTTAGGTGCCATTACTTCATTAGATGAATTGGAGGAGTTAGCGGTATTGTCTGTGTACGCATTAGATTCACTGCTCGATTATCAAAATTATCCAATTATTGCTGCAAAAAAAAGCTCTATTGGTCACCGTACTTTAGGTATTGGAGTTATCAATTATGCTTATTATTTAGCTAAACATGGCGTTCAGTACTCCGATGGGAGTGCTAATAATCTGACTCACAAAACTTTTGAAGCGATCCAATATTATTTATTAAAAGCATCTAATAAATTGGCAAAAGAGAAAGGTGCTTGCCCATGGTTTCAGGAAACTACTTATGCAAAAGGTATTTTGCCTATTGATAGTTATAAAAAATCATTAGATGCACTAACCTCTGAACCACTACATTATGATTGGGAAACTTTACGTAAAGATATTAAGCAATATGGTTTGCGTAACTCAACGCTTTCAGCCTTGATGCCATCAGAAACTTCGTCACAAATATCTAATGCCACCAATGGTATTGAACCACCTAGAGGTTATATTAGCATTAAAGCATCAAAAAATGGTATTTTGCGCCAAGTTATACCTGAATACGAACGCTTGAAAACAAATTATGAATTGTTGTGGCAAATGCCAAACAATGATGGTTATTTACAGTTGGTTGGTATTATGCAAAAATTTATTGATCAATCAATTTCTGCTAACACTAATTATGATCCAACGAGGTTCCCAAATAATAAAGTTCCAATGAATCAATTACTGAAAGATTTGCTACTCGCTTATAAATATGGGCTAAAAACACTTTATTACCATAACACCCGTGATGGTGCAGAAGATACACAAGGCGATTTAAAAGAGGTTATTAAATCACATGACAGAGATTGTAATGGTGGTGCTTGCAAGATTTAACCTGAGGACGTATGAAATACCAATATACAACATTTTCTAGAACTAAAAACGATCAATTACAAGAACCGATGTTCTTTGGACAGTCTGTTAACGTTGCTCGTTATGATCAACAAAAATATCCTATTTTTGAGCAGCTAATTGAAAAGCAACTCTCTTTTTTTTGGCGCCCAGAAGAAATTGATGTTTCTCGTGATCGTATTGATTATCAAGCGCTACATGAACATGAAAAACATATTTTTATCAGTAATTTAAAATATCAAACACTATTAGATTCAATTCAAGGACGTAGCCCTAACGTAGCACTACTACCAATTATTTCAATTCCTGAGCTTGAAACCTGGATAGAAACTTGGTCGTTTTCAGAAACTATTCATTCGCGCTCTTATACGCATATTATTCGTAATATTGTTAATGACCCATCAATTATTTTTGACGATATTGTAACTAATAAAGAAATTTTAAAACGAGCAAAAGATATTTGCACTTATTATGACGATTTAATTAAGATGACAAGCTATTACCATATCTTAGGTGAAGGCAATCATACAATTAATGATGATAATATGATTGTTTCTTTACGCTATCTAAAAAAGCAGTTATATCTATGTCTGATGAGTATTAATGCATTAGAATCTATTCGTTTTTATGTCAGCTTCGCTTGCTCATTTGCTTTTGCTGAACGTGAATTAATGGAAGGAAACGCTAAAATTATTAAATTGATTGCACGTGATGAAGCTTTGCATCTCACCGGTACTCAACATATCTTAAAACTGATGCGTTATGGCCAAGATGATCCTGAAATGGCCATCATTGCCAAAGAGTCTGAAGAATTATGTTACAAATTGTTTGTTAAAGCTGCTGAACAGGAAAAGGAGTGGGCCGAGTATCTCTTCTCAAATGGTTCAATGATCGGTCTGAATAAAGATATTTTATGTCAATATATCGAATATATTAGCAATATTCGTATGCAAGCCGTTGGCTTAAAATTAGCATTTGAAACACGCTCAAATCCTATTCCATGGATCAATGCCTGGTTAGTTTCTGATAATGTTCAGGTAGCACCACAGGAAGTAGAAGTCAGTTCTTACCTTGTTGGTCAAATTGATGCTCAGGTTGATACCAATGAACTACGTAATTTTAAGTTATAACTCTTATGATAAGCTATGAAATCACCATTCAGTATGCGCTGAATATACAGATCACTTTTCATTCTAAACAACATACTAACCTACTTGATGCCCTTGAACAGAGTAAAATTCAAATTGAATTTCAATGTCGGGAAGGCTTTTGTGGTGCATGTCGGGTTTATCTACGAAAAGGAAAAGTGGGATATCGTCATAAACCAATCGCATTCATTGATAAAGGTGAGATATTAGCTTGTAGTTGCCTTCCACTCACGGATATTGATATCAATATCAATCAATAATATTCTCTATCGCTAACACTAAGATTATTTACATTTTTTTAGAAACCAACAAGTAACGTCATTAGACTAATTGAGGCTCAATGAATTGTTCAATAGAACATTAGGCTGTTAATAAACTTATTAAATGGGTTGTTAAATAAGTTCTTAAGGTTTTTTGGTGTTTACTTGTTAAATCCAGTAAGATAGTATAATTTTTTGATTAATTCAGGTTTAACTTTAAACTAATCTTTTATAGACTGTAATGAGGTTTTACTACCAAGTACTAATTTTGCTAATTCCTGATTGTACAACCAAAAATATATATTCAGAGATCCATTTCAAGCTCTTGACCAGAATTGAAATGATATCTATGCAGCCATATTCTATGCCGATATTAAATCACTAGATAATACTATTAGTTTCATTAGATAATACTATTAGTTTGAGTATGGTTCGCCGTGCTAAGTCAATATTTTCTATGCTAAGCTTTGTACATAAACTAGCTAATTTATATTTTCCTGTGTGGAATCTAAACGTTTTCTTACCTAAAAAGAAAGTCTATAAATTTTTGCCACATTGTATGTAAGTACCTTCGATTGATAAGCCATGGCGTGATATGCTAGGCTAAGATCACCAAAGAAGAATCTCGCATTGGCCGCGGTATTGCTTTTGTAAAGACAAAAATCCATTGAGTTGTGTAATTTATATCTACAAAAAAAATAACGTCCTAAACTTTCGTTTTGAATTTGAAGAAGATATTTCAGATCTACCTGAAGATAATCAGGCTAATGTTTTTTTAACTCTTTATGCATGCTTTTGCTTGAAATCTTTCTAGCTTCCTCATTTTACGAAAATTTCCTCACTTCCAAGCTAAACAACCATGCGTAAACATCAATACTATGCCAGATCGAGTAAGAGTATTAGGAATTCTAATATTTACTTCCAGGAGATCGTAAATAGCAAGAAAAAAAGTTTTTTGCAGGAAAACAACTACACCTTCCTTAGTTGGCGTATGGCATTGTCGATACAAACGATTTGGTTATAATGGTTGTGATCATTATGGTATGTTGATAAAGGTTGTTGCTAAAAATCATTTATACGGCATAAAGGATTTTCATTCTAGATATTGCTATGAAAAATCAAACAGTCATATAGATTAAATAGACTCTTTCCTCACTCAATAGCAATATAAAACTGCATTTCATTAGTTAACTTTATAAGAATCTTTTGGATGATGTGGGTTTATACATTAAAGCAAGTCATTCAAGTTTATTTTGCCAATATTATCACAGTGAGCATGTTATCAGCTCTGGACATTCATTATGTGGTTACAGCTATATTGTTTCAAAGTGCACACTATTACAAGAAAAGATTTAATACTCTACTAAAAGTTCTCTAGAAAAATAAATATGCATTGATTTAAAAACAGCGTTTGTATAGTGTCTCACTACTTAGTTACATCAGCACCGACAGCTAAGGTAAATGCAGTAAAGTGGTGTTGTTGAAGTAGACAAAATGTTTTTCCTAAAGCCTTTAAATGGAAGCGTTATATTCAACATATGAAAGCTAGAAAATAGCAGACGATGAGGAGATGAGATAAAAGGAAACAATGAATTGCAATTTATAATCACCAAAAATCGGTAGAATCTCATGTGTTGGCGATAAAATTTTAAAAGGTTTAATGCAGAAGACCAGACTATGTTAGCCTTTTTCTTGAGCTAATTATCGATAAAAAGTCTATCGTTTTCTTGTATCGTGCCTAAAAGATACAAAATCTTTGCATGCTAGCATAAAATTAGTTACCATAGCATAATATCCTAATATATAGCATATTATCCTAATATAAAGTTTGATAATTGTAGAGTTGTTAGGTAAGGAATTCTAAATTAAAACTTTGAACAGTTATATCAGCTGATTAAAAGAATAGCTTAGTAAATTTCATGGTGGTATTGTCATTTTATTTATCAAATTATCTAGCCTGGAGAAGATAAGTTGAAACCATAACAATTGAAATACAGGCGTTGTGCTTATAATTTTCTCTTCAATAAAATAATAACCTTTTCAAGAAAAATAGCCTTGAATTTTTTATTCCTGTTTTGGCAACAGTTTTAATGGTACCTATATATCACGGGTCATTGCGAGTTCACTAAAGGTAATGTCTCAAACATCAGTTTAATGTTGGCAGTAATGTTTAGTACATTACTCTACTTTATCTAATTTTTAGGCCGTCGTATTCTAATAATCTAAAGTTTTTTTAAGAAAACTTAAATTACTTACATCAGCATGATCAAAATTAGTTCACTCATAATCTTAGTACTTTTAATTAATGATATTTCTGCTGCACTTAACACTAATCTATATATTACACAAATTTACTCTGGAGTATTAGCACTAGAATTGAGTTATACTAATTTCTAATGTATTTGGGTCTAGGATATGATAACGTATTCTTCTGATTGATTTTTAATGATTTCAACAAGAAAGAGATAATATGCTATGAAAAGTTTAACATATACTGATATCTAAAAACCAGATATTAGCATGACCAATCGCATGAACTTATTCGTAATAGTGCCAAGCAGCTGATAGGCACAGCCATTGTGATGGTAAGATTAAAGCTTATGCTCTAATAACACGCTAAATATCGCCTTGTTGACGTGCATCCATACCATGTCGACGATAACGGTTATTTTCTACAACGATCTATACAGATCGATATTGCTGATCTAAATATTAAAATGTTTAATTGCCATGTGGATCCATGAAGCAACAGAAAATGCTTAAATATCTCATTTCTACAGCCTTATCTTAAGGGTATAAAAAGTGTCAAAGAGTTTGCTCCCATGGGCTGTAACTTTCTAGGCATATTCACTGATGATTTTTATGAAACTCTAGATGGAAGTTTTCTCATGGGAAAAAACAGATTATCTTTCTGACTGCCGTCAGAAAACCAAAACACAAATAGCTCATGAATAGTATAGATAGGAAATGCTAGCTACTGGATTTTAAGCTATAGGCACTACCTTTATTTATTGGTTAATGCCATATGTACACCTATCAGGAAAGGTGATAGGTTTTTCCCACTGATTTTCATTATTGTAATCACTGACAATGCAGGTAAGTGTGTGTCGTTACGGTCGAATATGCTTATCGAGACTCAGAAGCAAACTTGTGCAAACTTTTCAATGGCATGAGAGCATAACGTGGCTTAAAATCTTATTTTATAGACTTACTATGTCTGGGAGACGTGCTCCCTTTAGTTGTTTTTGAAATGTAATAGCAAAGATGTTCCAGAACAGGCAACAGCAATTCCATTAAGTATACAAAAACAGCTAATGTGCTGGCTTCACTACAAAAAGACATCCAACCGAAAGTTAAGCTTAAGTTGCAGGAGACTGTTGGATAGCAGAAAGCTGCGATGCCGCTAATAACGCTCTTTATGTTTTTTTGTCAAGGTTTTCAGTAGAGTATCCTGCATCGATTAAGAAGATTGGAGATAAAGATCGAGAAGAACTGTTAGAATTCTATTATGCAACTTTCCGTCAGTACACTTAGTGTCAATAAAAAAGTCGAATCTAATTGAATTGGCTTTTACGACAGCAAGGTATGCGCGACGTCGATGTGCGAATACTTATAGTTCGAGAACAACAACCATTTCAATGGTATTTAAGCTCTTAATCTGCTCAGAAAAGCTGATGGATCATCTTAATGTGATTTAATCTGTAACCATAATTGTCAACAAAGTCCAATTTGATGATGAAAAATGGATTTATGAAGTTTCATAGTGAAACGTGTATCTTAACCAGTCATACACCAGATTCGCTAATAACTCTAGTGCAAAATCAGATGGCCAATTTTTTATCGACTTTTTACGTTATAATCTAACTGTACTAAACCGTTACAATCGTATGAAATTGCAATGCAATCACTAATCATTTAAGTTGGATGTAATAGGCGTTTTAAAAAAAAGATCTAATAAAAAACCTTCTAAGCCATCGTCGGCAATTTACATCAGTTAATAATAGATAAAATGGGCTTTGATGATTGCTGGAAGAGTTTTATACCATGCTGTTATCTTTGTAATATAAACAGTTGCCTGATTCTGACTCCTACTACATAATGAATGATAGAGAAGTCATGATACTGGTAAATACCACCATTCCACAACAATAATAGCAATATCCTTTGTTGTAGATGCAACTTGTTGAACGAACTATTGTTGTGGAAGACGTCGCTAATTTTCGGATAATTAAGCAACTAGCAATTTCATATTTTTACAAAAAACCTTTGATTTTTTACTTGAAAATAAGTTTTTTCTAATTTGCGGCGTACAATTCTGCCAGAAGTAAAATATCAAAAGTGCAGCCATAAGGTCATTAATTTGCTATTGAAGTGAACAGTTTAAGTTGTTAAGTACATATTTAAGAATTTTTAGTCGGAGCAAAACAGTTAAAAACTAACTATCTATTTTATTAAAAAATAGATAGTTAGTTAAGATAAATATATATTTATATTTCAAATTAAAGATCGAGAATGATTGTCCAATTTTTATAGCTGTTTTATGATAACTTGGTAACAAATTAGGTTATTTGTTAAACAATTTTTATAGAAAAAGCATCTGCAAGCTCGCTAAGAGGCTTATATTAATGAATTCTAAATAAATTAATAATAATTAATTGGTGTTTTTTAAAATTTATATAGTCTAAAAGTTATAACTTGTTTTTCGTCGGCTTGTTGGCAACAACTGCATAAATAACTAACAGATTGCCATAAATTTAATCTAGTACTAAAACCTGTTTTTGCAATAACATATTGTTTGGCTTAGTGAGTGATAAGATAAGTTGGTAACTGGATTACTGGCCAAAAAACATAAGTGGATTTTTCTAAATTATATTATTTTGGTTAGAAAACTTGATATCATCAAAATATTTAGAGATAGCAATACTTTGCTCATTTCGGATTAATGTAGCTTACATAAGATCATTTATATTTACAAAACTATTTACAATAGATTAAATAATTAATCAATTATAATAAATTTAACATGACTCTGCTATACGTCTATCACTAAAAATATAAAAGTTATTAAGGTTAATTATTTTCTGTAATTTTTTACCTAATCTGATTTGTTGAGCTTACAAGTGTAAGCTAAAATAATAGGCTAAGCCCAAAGCAAATGAATTTCGACTATGAGGTAATATAATCAATGAAGCGTACAGTCATCACTGGTCTTGGCATTATCTCAAGCATAGGTAATAACCAGCAAGAGGTACTGGCTTCCCTAAAAATAGGTCGTTCTGGCATCAGGTTTTCAGAAGAATTTAAAAAAATGGGTTTACGCAGCCATATCTGGGGTAATATTAAGCTGACGAAAGATGATATTAAACAAAAGATTGACAGAAAAATTCTTCGTTTTATGAGTGATTGCTCAATTTATGCCTACCTGGCGATGAAAGAGGCCATTCAGGACGCAAAACTAATAAAAGAGCAGATATCAAATATTCGTACAGGTTTAGTTGCTGGTTCTGGTGGCGGCTCACCTCGTAATCAGGTGGCTGGTTCTGATGGTATGCGTTCTAAAGGATTACGTGGAGTTGGCCCATATATGGTCCCCAAAGCAATGGCTTCTGGTGTCTCAGCTTGTTTAGCAACGCCGTTTAAAATTAAGGGCGTTAATTATTCTATTAGCTCTGCTTGCTCAACTTCAGCGCACTGTATTGGCCATGCAGTTGAGTTGATCCAATTAGGTAAACAGGATGTTATTTTTGCTGGCGGTGGTGAAGAACTAAGCTGGGAATTAACCTGTGAATTTGATGCAATGGGAGCATTATCTACTAAATATAATACAACGCCAGAAAAAGCTTCACGTACATATGACCAGGATCGTGATGGTTTTGTGATCGCTGGTGGTGGTGGTATAGTTGTGGTGGAAGAGTTAGAGCATGCTTTGGCGCGTGGAGCACATATTTATGCTGAAGTTGTTGGTTATGGAGCGACTTCAGACGGTTATGATATGGTTGCCCCATCAGGTGAAGGGGCAGTTCGATGTATAAAAATGGCATCAGCTAATGTCAAAAAGGTTGATTATATCAATACTCATGGGACTTCAACCAAAGTTGGGGATATAAAAGAGCTAGAAGCAATTACTGAAGTGTTTGGTACTAATAATATGCCAGCGATTTCATCTACTAAAGCAATGACAGGCCATTCTCTTGGCGCAGCTGGTGTACATGAAGCTATTTATAGCTTGTTAATGCTAGAACATGGATTTATTTCTCCAAGCATCAATATTGATAACTTAGATGAAAAAGCGCAAGCAATGAATATTATTACCCAGCCGACTAATCAGAGATTAAACACAGTAATGTCAAATAGTTTTGGTTTTGGTGGAACTAATGCTTCATTGGTAATGAGTAAATATTACTCGTAATTATTTTATTAATTAATTTAATAAGTTATTG
>JBHEQW010000060.1:0-12060 GCA_046530935.1 Arsenophonus sp. | reverse complement strand
CTGTGATTATGCATGATGGTTTAGTTCGCATGTATGGTGAGAAACAAGAAAATATTTACTATTATATTACTATCTTAAACGAAAATTATCATATGCCAGCAATGCCTGTTGGTGTTGAAGAAGGTATTCGTAAAGGTATTTATAAACTTGAGTCACTAAAAGGGGAAAATTGTAAAATTCAATTATTGGGATCCGGCTCAATGATGCGTCATGTTCGTGAAGCTGCAAGAATTTTATCTAGTGAGTATGGTATTGCTTCTGATGTTTATAGTGTAACGTCATTTAGCGAATTGGCTCGTGAAGGACAGGATTGTGAGCGTTGGAATATGTTACATCCATCTGATAAACCTCGTGTACCTTATGTTGCTCAAATCATGAATGATCTGATTGCAGTTGCTTCAACAGATTATATGAAATTATTTGCAGAACAAATTTATTCCTATATTCCGGCAACTGATTATCGTGTTTTGGGTACTGATGGTTTTGGTCGTTCAGATAGCCGTGAAAATCTCCGTCATTATTTTGAGGTTGATACTTCATATGTGGTAGTTGCGGCATTGTATGAGTTAGCGAAACGTGCTGAAATAAATGTAAAATTTGTGAATGAAGCTATCAAAAAATACAACATCAGCCCAGAAAAAATTAATCCGCGTTTGGCATAAGAGGTAAAATCAATGTCTATTGAAATTAATGTTCCTGATATTGGTGCAGATGAACTTGAAGTTACAGAAATTATGGTAAAAGTTGGGGATAAAGTTGATGTTGAGCAGTCGTTAATTACCGTAGAAGGTGAAAAGGCCTCAATGGAAATTCCATCACCAGAGGCTGGAGTTGTAAAAGAAATTAAAGTTGCAGTTGGTGACAAAGTGGCAACAGGTAAGTTGATCATGGTTTTTGATAGATCGGAAAAAGTAATAGAATCTAGCACTAAAACAACAACAGATATAAAAGTGGATAAATCAGATAGCGAAGATATAGATCGAGCAAAAAGTAAATTAAAGGAAGTTATTATACCGGATATTGGTGATGATGAGGCCGAAGTTACTGATGTAATGGTTAACATTTATGATGAAGTTTCTGTTGAGAAATCGTTAATTACTATAGAAGTTAAAAAGGAATCGATAGAAGTGTTAGCGCCTTTTGGCGGCCAAGTTAAAGAAATCAAAATTGCTAAGGGTGATAAAGTTAAAACCGGTTCACTTATTATGATTTTTTCGATTGATGCTCCCGCAGAACTAGCTCCAGCAGATAGCACTCTAGAAGATAGCAGCTCTGAAATAAAAATGAAATTAAAGGCCTCATTTCAAACAAAGGCAAGTACTGCTTTTGAGATCAAAAATGAATTTATTGAAAATGATGCTTATGTGCATGCAACACCGCTTATTCGCCGTTTAGCGCGTGAATTTGGTGTTAACCTTGCTAAGGTTAATGGAACTGGGCCTAAAGCTCGTATTCTGCTAGAAGACATTCAAGCTTATATCAAAGAGATGGTAAGACGTTCTGAAGCTGAAGTGATTACAGCATCAGGTGGGTTGCCAGGCATGCTAGCATGGCCAAAAGTTGATTTTAGTAAATTTGGTGAAGTTGAAGAACTTGAACTAGGTCGCATTCAAAAGATATCTAGCTCTAATTTAAGTCGTAACTGGCTAATGATCCCGCATGTGACCATCATGGAAGATGCTGATATTACCGAAGTAGAAGCTTTCCGTAAGGAGCAAAATAAAGAGATGGAAAAATTACAAACTGGAGTAAAAATTACATTATTAGTTTTTTTCATGAAAGCAGTTGCTAGAGCATTAGAAGAAATTCCTCGTTTCAATAGTTCAATTTCTGCGGATGCTCAGCGATTAATATTGAAAAAATATATTCATATTGGTATTGCTGTTGACACAGCAAATGGTTTAGTTGTGCCTGTTATTCGTGATATCAATAAGAAAGGAATTATTGAGCTTTCCAAGGAATTGATGGAAGTATCGAAGAAAGCACGTGCTGGCAAGTTGACTGCGTCTGATATGCAAGGTGGCAGCTTTACTATTTCTAGCTTAGGTGGTATTGGCACGACGAGTTTTACATCGATTATTAATGCACCAGAGGTGGCTATTATGGGGCTATCTCGTTCATCAATGAAACCAGTATGGAATGACTGTGAATTTATTTCACGTCTGATATTACCTATGTCACTCTCCTTTGATCATCGTGTTATTGATGGCGCAGACGGCGCGCGTTTCATCACTCATATTGCAGAGTTAATGAGTGATATTCGCCGTTTACTTATTTAAGTTATAGACAAACTGAATATCAATCTGTTTTATTATTAGTAATTACAGGATTTTTCTGATTCCTTATATAATGTTAGAAGTTCTGTCAAGTTAGAACACTTTCAATGAAGTTAATAATTCTGTAAACTGCTGACTGTTGTAGTATACATAGGTTTTAGTAGTTATAAATTTTCTTTTCTTACAATTACTAAAAACAAGAAATGGAAGATATCATAATTACTACTGAAATTAAAACATAAGTAGTGGTTCTATGTGGGTGCAGAAAACCTCTGATTAATTTAGAATGGTTTTTAGTTAGCAGATGTTTATTTAGAAACAGTTTTAGTCGAGAGTTATGCGACATTAGACAGCATTTATCTTAATCTCTGGTGCATTTCCGTTCAAAACATTATTATATGTTGAAAAAGTAAATTTAAGAAGCTAAGGAATTTAGCTGGCACATAAGATTGTGTTTGGTGAATAAAAATATAGACATTGAAAAGTACGGTTGCAGTAAAGAAAAAATTATTGCTTAATTGATAAATTGGTTTGGCGGTCTATACCGAAAGCCCATAAAGTTAAAGTTGTTAATGGGTTAAGTAAATTTATAAGTGCTTATATATTGCTTGTTAAAGTAAAAAAAGAAACAACAATCAATAAACATTGATAATGCCATTATTGTTGATGGTTTTTAGGTGTCTGATCTCACTTCTATTTATTCTTCACTTCATGACGACCAGAAAGAATGGAATTATACTGATGCTTTGCAACTAAAAAAGTAGAAAAATCTATCCTAATGATCTAGGAAGTATCATTGATTTAAAAAATCAGGACCATATATCATTCATTACGATCAAAAATCGATGTTGTTAAAATATTCGATCAGGTTATTTCTGAAGAAAATAAAGAGATTGTTAAGCTTTTTTTACTAAACATAGAAGCAAAAAGCTTAATTTAATGCTCAAGACAAAAATGACTGCATTGCTAGAAGCGAAAAAAGATGCTATCTACATCGCAATTGTAGTCAAGAAGGCATCTGTAAATTTACACTGCTATCTATTATGCTATTTTATTAGAAATTGATAATTGTACCCAATGGTAAATTGATTGATGCTAGTAAAGCTGATGTAGAAGTGATAGATTAGCGATCTTTTATCTACGCCGATAAATAGATGTCTGCAAGTGGCTGATCTGGCATATATTTATGTGATTAGTAAGATTATCGCCTAATCTAATGTTGGCTATAAAAGATATCCATGATGGTCTATTTGTTGTGCTTTAAGTGATTTCTTGTTTAATAAATTATTGTTTTTATCTAAAAGTTATCCCTTCAATTGTTTATTAATGAGGCTGAGGTTGTTTCGGTTGATTTGATATAAAAAGAAGCTAAAGAACAAAGATATTAGTTATGAAGTGGCCCACTTTTCCATTGAGTTGATTCTGTTCGTGCTATTGCATCTGATTGTTAATATTGGCATGATTAAGTTTATTTTTAATTCAAGAAAGCCATCTAGTTATTGGTGAAGCAATTTATATAGCTGTTAATATTGTCAAATGGCTTTCTATAATTGGTTTGGCGATTGAAATAATGTCTAATGCAAAAGATATTGGATTGACTGTCCATGTTCACCAGATATTATACTAGTTATATACTAGTTAATTGTTGTGATAGTTCAACCATTTGAATGAAGTATTACTGATTTACTTAATTTCAAAAAGCAAAGAAAATAATTTGTTTTATTGAAAATAAATAAATTTTTTGTAAAAATCATTCAATTTATTATAGCTCCAATTAATTATTTGATTTAAATAATTTAGCTATATATTTTTATTTTAAAAATAAAAAATTTTATTTAGTATAAAAAGTTTTTATTTAATAAAATTAAATAGTTATCGAGAGATATATTCATTTCTAGTTTATTGGATTTTGGAGATATTGCTGTATAATACTGATTAATTTCGTGAATAATTTAAATCTCATAGAGACGATATGATACATGGTATCTACCATATAGATATCATCTAAACTATATATTACCAGTGATCTCTTGTATGAGATCATCCATAATGGTGCTAGTGGTATAGCTAATAGCTATCACTTCATCTCAATTGAGATGAAGCTCTAAAGTATATTCTGCGATAACATGATGAATACTGCCTTCTTGACTGGTGGGCATGCAAGTCAACAGTCATCTATAATGGTTATTCCCAAAGCAAATCATACAGAATGCTATTGGTGATCTTAAGATTAAAGCGCCTAATATCATGGATTGCAGTGGCAACGGAATATACTTTAACAGCTCGTTGCTACCGGTTTATCTGAGGCGTGCAAAAAAATGTTGAAGAGTTACTATAAACCGTCGAAGAGTTACTATAAAATGTCTGATACCTGCGATGTATATCCATCCTCCACTATGATTTTTAGAAAACTCTAAGTCTTGGGTTGTTTGGTGGAAGACCTGCTTCTTGGTAAAAAAGCACATTGTCTTTCTCTAGTTTCACTAATAAAAGGCTGAAACAGCAATATCTTGAAAAGTACAGGAAATGATGGCTATCTAATTTAAGTGATATCCACTAGGATTATTTCTGGCCAATGCATATACAGTTATTTAGGCAAGATGATCGCCTTTACTTTCTGTCATTATCTGCGTCACTAAACATGGAGGTAGGTAATGAGCTCGTTGCTGTCGAAGATGCTTATTGAAAGTCAGAAACGAAGTTTGGACGAACTTATTAATTGGCTTGCTAGCTGGTTGCTTAACAGCAACTACTAGTCTTGCTATTGAAGATACTGGGGCAATTGGTTTTTGGAATCCAATAGCAAAGATTATTCCATGACACACAGCAAAAACGCTGCTATTGTGTACACAAAAGAGCTAATGTACTAGCTTCACTCTTTAAAGGCATGCAACTGAAAGTTAAGGCTGAATTCTGTGCTGTAGGAGGCTGACTAGCATAGAGAAGTGCGATGATGCTAATAAATTTCTTGATATTTTTGTTTATAACATTTTCAGCTAAGCATAATCGCTTCCTTAAGCGATAAAAAAACTGGAGAAAGATAGAGAAAACTCCTGCTATTCTACGACTTCCTATCATCGAACTGTGTACCAATAAGAATAACAAATCAGATTGAATAAGCTTTTCGACAGTAAAACTATGAAGACGACGCATGAAAAACTCCGGTTCGAGAAAACAACCATTTTAATGCTATTAAGTCTGCTCATCTCTGCTCAAAAAAAGCTGGAATTTGCTAAGAGGATTTAATCCTCCAACTTTTATGCTAAACAATATCTAATTTAATGATGGAGAACAGATGCGCGAAGCCTCAGAGCTGAGCATAGCTTGTGATCGTTATGTACAAGATTTATTAATAACTCATTTAGCAACGATAAATTTAGATATGCCATAACGCTTTAGACAAAGCATATGCAGGCTCAGCCTGCTTACCTAAAAAGTAGCTCTAATTTTATGTGTTGTAGTTACCTGATGATAGAGTTTTATCATCATGATTATTTTACTCTAAAATCTATACCTAGATAGCTATCTTGCAATGAATAGGTTTGTGCTAGTAGGTAGCCCATATAATGGTCCTTGACCAAATAAATTGTCAAGACGCGCAAAAAAGCTGAACAATGTGCATTAGAAATTGGTTATGGATGCTTATCCATTATCTTAGTAAGAAACAAAAAATCAAAGAAAGCTAAAACTATTTAAGTTGATATACACGATATCATCAATACTATTTGTTTTGTATATTATTAATGGCATTGAATAAGTAGCTGATGAACAAGCATATATGCTACTCATTAGTGTAACGTAACCATTATTAAAAAAAAACAACAACATAATCTTATTAAGATATTTATTAGCTAATAAATTGATGCCATCGTGTTATTTACTTATTATATTTCGTTTTTGCTCGTCAATAGAAAACTAAAAGATTTATTGCAATTAAATTTATAGCTGAATTCAATCTTGCTACTATAAATATTAAGAGATCTAATATGCATTTTTAATGCAATTAACTATTTACAAAAACTCCGTTCATAAATATATTGCTTGGATAAGCAGGTCAGAAATCATTTTGTCTTCTCAATATTGTTTGCAAGCTTACACTTAAGCTATACAGAAGCCAAGCAAAGGTACAAGAGAAATATATTATAATAGTGATTATAATTACAAAAGTTGTGCAGTGGGTGATAGCTGAAGGCATAAAAATTTTTTGCATTATTTAATCCAGCAATGGCAATTTTTTGCCATAATGATATTATGACTATTGGTGTAATATACAGTAAAGTAAGCTAATTCTATGTAAGTAACATTACAAAAGATTTATCTATTATTGGATACTCGGATTTTTCAATCTCAATTTTGCACAATATAGCGAACTTAGTATTATGCTATACGCTGCTTTTAAGATGTTCATGAACTGAGTACTGTTTTTATACTCTTCTATATGATGTTAATTATGTTAATTTCAGGCTATCTTGGTAAAGATAGTTGCTTTACTCGCAGTAGTAATTTTTAGCTATAATCTGTATTTCAAATACTATGGGTTTAAATAATTATCCCAACAGGCCAGACAATTCAGTAAATAAAACGACTATACTCCATAAAAGCTACTCAAGCATCCTTTTAATCTGCTGATGTAATTCTTTACATTTTTAATGTGGAATTCCTTACTAATAACTCTCTAATTATACAATATTATTAATCTAATGTGACTGATTTCATGCTAGCTGGCAAATGCTTCATACCATTTATTGCTCCATCTAACAATGATGAGCTCTTTATTGATATAGATGATCGGCTCAAGAAAACTTCTAACATACACTACAGACTATATTAAACTCTTCAAGAATCTCATCGCTTACATGATCCTCTTAATTTCTGGAGATTAAGAAAGTGATTTATTTTTCCATTTTATCTCATCTTTTTTTTAAATTTTTAATTTTCCTATCTATGAAATAACGTTTCTCTTTAAAGGATCAAGGAAAATATTTCGTTGACTTCAACAATAGCAGGTAGTGCATTTATTTTGTCTTGTTGTGGCTAAAATAAGGAATCATATGATGAGGCGATGGGATTCAGGTAATCTAAACTCTGTTTTTAAATCAATGACTGTTTCTTTTGGTGACTGCTATAAAATCAAGCAATTCAAAATACATCGCAGATAATTAAATCATTTATCCTTGTGGTCTAATCATCGTATTAGATGACTCTTCCAGTAAGATTGTTAAATGTTTTCCTGCAATTTTAGATTTTGCAACGATATCGCTGTAACATTAATCAGGATATCACCAGCGGATAACATCTTCACTATGAAAATATAGGCAGGATAAAGTAGAAGGAAGTTACTTCAATAGCATGAATCGAGATTCATGCTACAAGATTGCTTACAATCTAAGTAATAAGATGTAGGGTTACATTTGGAATGCACGAGAAAAGAATTTTTTTGATATGTATGATTCTTTTATTTTTTATGTATGACCTGCCATATAATAAAAATTATTCATATTAGTAAATACTGGATTTCTAGTAATAACCTTTGCTAAACATATCTTAATTCCTTAAGGAAATAAGCCAAATGGCTCGGAATAAAATCTCCTCTAAAAATGTAAAACCAGAAAATTAAGGAGACTATTCGCAATTTCCAGTGTTATACAGCCTATTTATCTGCAGTACTTTATGATCTCCTTTTTATCAGAAAAGTGATTATTGGTAAGCCAACTGAATTTTTATGACACCAAAAAAAGAGGCTATACAGGAATGCATCCAACTCAATTGCAAGCCAAATAAACACCTTAATTTTTTCTCAACACGTAATATTATCCGCTTACAATAGTGACGATTATCCATTGTTTTGAGTAACCTCCATACAATTCGATGATACTATATAGGACTATACTGAGTTTTAGAAATAACTAAAAATATGCCTGCTAATGAATTCATTAGCTATAAGGAACTGTTGATTATCCATGTTTCTTTTGCTATATATGACAAATAAAAAGATAATTAGTAGGTGGCAGACCTGACGAATACTAATGTTGACAGGATAATCATTTCTACTTAACTACCGAAAGAGATCCACATGGTAATTTACTTCAATGTAAATCCATGCCAAGATAAACTGCTTTTTATTATTGATGACGGCTTGAATGAATTTCTTGAAAAACAATGTGAAAGCGTTAATTCCTGAACGTACGTGTCTAACTGTTGAGAGAATGCTTATTTTTAGCATTTGTGCCATAGATGTTTCTAGCGGCTACTGGTCTGCTTCTCTTAAATGGCCTGTCTGTTTTTTATGTCAAGGCTGTAAGTCAAAATTTTGCAGTTCATGAGACTTCAAGGCTACTGAGAGTAGTGGTTAAAATCAGGTTAGCATTTTTCTTGATTAAACTGGTAAGAGATTACTTTCACTATACCTAATTATACTTTTTTACAATAGATTAGCAGCTACTTAACGCTTTGTTTTGATGGTGCTTGTTGGGAGTTGCTCTCCACCAGCGCGCGCCACACACACAGCGCTATGCTGAGTTAGCACAGATACATGATATCAAAATTGATATTTTCTGTGTCTTGCACATTTATTAGTCGAGAAGTTAATTAAGATTCACATCTTCATGTCTCTGTCACTCATGGTAGTTTAGATATTAAACATGCTATATTCTGATGACCTTTTTTTTAAAAAAAACACTAGAAGAAATCTACTTAGTTGCTGTCCTCAATCTGGCTGCTGCATCACAGTTTTAACCTGATAAATCTCACTACTCTTTCTGGTCTTGAGTATATCAGAGACATAAAGTAGTAGCGGCCATACACTTAAAGGTGCACTAAGGTACGTTACTTGAGAAAGTGCACTTTGATAAAAAGACAAAATGGTCTAGCATAGCGCAAAACACTTTGCGCACTATCTTAAACGCTACCTTATGTATGGTGTATGGGCATTAAAACTACAACATTAGCGATGAGGGCTGTTTTTGAAACATTACTATAAACACAGTTAATAAACACAATACCAGGTAGCAGACATTAACGCAGGAAGAGATAATCTGGCGATATATGTAGCTATATTCTAACTAGGCATTTTAAAATGTCCAATTAATATAGTTTTTTTCGAATTGTAAACGAGGCACGCTTTTAGGAAAAGTATATAAAGCGCTGTAGATGACGACTCATAAAAACTTGAGAAAAAATTGTTTCTCCGTGCTAATAAAAGGGTTCATGAGCACAGATCCATACTCTACGAATTTATTTTATGTGTAGATATGGTACTTTTACTGGCATTATTAGATATAAGTTGAGTGAAAAAAACAAGCAATGTAATTATTATCAGAAAGAATATATAAAATAGAAAAATAAGGATTAGTAAGGAAAAAGCTATGGGGTTGGTTAATATCGATAAGATTAGGATCTTAAGTTAAAAAATATACTATTTGATGAAGTTTTAACTTATAACAGAACAAACAAATCGATTCTATCTTATTTTAGTAATCATAATGAATGACTTTTCATCTTAAATTGAAGAGCGATTCAATTTTCTAATGATGAAGTTGCTCTCGCCATAAATTAAAAAACTTATCTTTGAATTTTCTCCTCAGCAAATGTTACTGCTTTGGCAAAAATCAAATGGCATGAAATAGATAAAATACAAAATCATTCGGATACTATTTACTCACCTAAAAACTAGTCAAAAGTAATTAGGTTAAGTAACATATAATAAATTAATTTAACTTTTTTATTAATTGGTGACTTATTAGAAAGTGGTACAAAAAGATTACGTAAGACGAGGGCGTATAACAACGCCTCGTAAAAATAAATATTTAGAAAAGAAAAAAACAAATCAAGGAGTGCCGAAAGCAATCTTTGCTGTCGCTATTGTCATAGTTGTTATCTTTATTAGCGTTTTATATTATATTACGAAAAATAAACGCGTTCCTATTCTTAATAAAAGAACCTTTCTCAATAATAATCACTCAGTAATTAATTTACCCCCTAAACCAGAAGAACGGTGGCGTTATATAAAAGAGCTAGAAAAGATGGGTATGGGTGCTGATTTACTAAATTTTAACAACTCACCTAAATCAAATATTAATAATACATCCGATTTAACCAATGAACAGCGTTACTTTCTTGAGCAGATTGATGCGGATAGAAATAATCCTGACAATAATCTATCAGAAGTACCTAATAATAATGTCCCACGCTCACACGTCATCATTAATGAGTCGTCAATAGATTTACCTCTACTGTTAAAACCAGTACCACAGTCTCAGCAAGCAAGGAATATCCAACAAAAAATAATTTTACATTGTAGTTCATTTAAGAATTTGCAGCAAGCAGAATCTCTTAAAGCTAACCTGGCATTTTCAGGTTTAGAAAGTAGAGTCAGGTCAATAAAAGGTTGGCATCAAGTCATACTAGGTCCTTATAATCAAGAAACAGCAAAAAAAATACAGGATCGAGCTAAATCTGTTGACTTATCAGGATGTATTCTTCATGCAACTAAGGGTTGAAAAATGATTTTTATCCCCCATTTAAATTTCTAATAGCGTAGTAAATACAGACTTTTTGTGTAATAAAAAACCCAAAAAGTATGCTTATATACTCGGCTTATAAAATAAACAAGGGTTGACTCATGACTACAATCGTAAGTGTTCGCCGAAATGGGCAAATTGTAATTGGTGGTGATGGACAGGCAACTATTGGTAATACCATCATGAAAGGCAACGTCCGTAAAGTACGTCGCCTTTATAATGATAAAGTTATTGCTGGCTTCGCAGGCGGTACTGCTGATGCATTTACACTATTTGAACTTTTTGAACGAAAACTAAAACTTCACCAAGGACACCTAACAAAAGCAGCTGTTGAACTAGCTAAAGATTGGCGTACTGATCGTATGCTGAGAAAACTTGAAGCGCTTTTAGCTGTTGCAGATGAAAACACTTCATTGATTATTACAGGTAATGGGGATGTTATTCAACCAGAAAATGATTTGATTGCTATTGGTTCTGGTGGTGCTTATGCACAAGCTGCTGCGCGTGCGCTGTTAGAAAGCACAGAAATAAGCGCGCGTGATATTACAGAAAAAGCGTTAAATATAGCGAGTGATATCTGTATATATACCAACCATAATTTTAACTTTGAAGAACTTTCTTCAAAATTTTAAGGATTTAAACATGTCTGAAATGACGCCTCGTGAAATTGTTAGTGAATTAGACAATCATATTATTGGTCAAGAGAAAGCAAAACGTTCTGTCGCTATTGCTCTACGTAATCGTTGGCGTCGTATGCAACTTGATGAAGCATTGCGTCAAGAAGTGACACCGAAAAATATTTTGATGATTGGTCCAACTGGTGTAGGTAAAACTGAAATTGCCCGTCGCTTGGCAAAGCTGGCTAATGCTCCTTTTATCAAGGTAGAAGCAACAAAGTTTACTGAAGTCGGTTATGTGGGTAAAGAGGTTGATTCTATTATTCGTGATTTGACTGACGCCGCTGTAAAAATGGTACGCCTTCAATCTATAGAAAAAAACGGTTACCGTGCAGAAGAACTAGCAGAAGAACGTATTCTTGATGTTTTATTACCTCCAGCTAAAAATAATTGGGGACAGCCTGATCTCCATGTAGAACCTTCTAACGCACGTCAATCTTTCCGAAAAAAACTAAGAGAAGGTGAGCTAGATGATAAAGAAATCGAAATTGAAGTTGCTTCTATACCAGTAGGCGTTGAAATTATGGCTCCTCCAGGAATGGAAGAAATGACAAATCAATTGCAATCCATGTTTCAAAATTTAGCTGG
>JBHEQW010000059.1:0-10428 GCA_046530935.1 Arsenophonus sp. | reverse complement strand
TGATTATGGAATAAAATCAATTGCAAGTTTATTAGTTAGAAAATATAGAAATTAGAGTTGTGGTTAGTTGTCAGTTTCCAGAAAATAGTATGTTTTTCTTAATAATTCATATTTAACTTTAAACTAATCTTCCATAGACTTCAATGGAGTTTTACTACCAAATATTGATTGTGATAATTCATGATTGTACAGCAAAACATATATATTCAGAGTGATCTCAAAGATTTTCAGCAGAATTGAACTGATGGCTTTGCATCCATCTTCTATTCATCCATTAAATCGCCCCACTAAACTATTCATTTAAGGATACCTTGTTGTTTTCTAAGTCAGTGTTCTATATCAAGCTCCGCACATAAACGGGCGAATTCATGTTTTTCAGTATCTGACATTTTTATAGAAAAAAGGTGGACTGTAAATTCTTTGGCATTGTCTATAAGTACTAATGGATATAGCCAATTTGGCAACTGCTTGGTTAAGATCACGGAATAATGGTAAAGCCATTCATTGGCCACTGTTTTATAGTCTTATAAAGACTGATAAAAACTTATCTAAGATTAGGAGGTATCGCGATCTGTTACCCACTGAAATATAACATCGTGAAGTTTTGTTTGGTATTTGCAGAAGATATTTATATCCACATTGAAGATAATCAGGATCGTAGCTTTTAAACGATTTATGCTTCGGATTCATGTTTCTTGTTCTGCCTTATTTCATGCAAAATTCTTCCTACAGTCTTGCGTAAACATCCATATAAGGAAAAAACCAAAGATATAAAACAAACAAGTGGTTCTATAGAAATTTGTGTAGTGAATTCTATAGAAAGAACCAGATATGAGCATAATTTAGAACCAGTTTTTGATAAAGATGGTTAAATTTATAGCATATCAAAATTATAGGAAGCGATAAATAATCATCAAGAAATGAGTAGAACAATTTATTTAAGGCTTTATGATTTTTTTGTAAAAACGATATGGAAGAACTAATTCTAGAACTTATCAATGGTTAAAAATGGCTTTAGCTAGATTAAAGATAGCAACAATTAAGACCAATATAGTTTGTTCATATAAGAGAAGTCACTTTACCGGATTTGCTCTATCAGGTATTTCATAAAAAGAAAATTCTAAAAATCAGTCAGTATTACTTTCGTATCTAAAAAGCAATAGACAAGCCACTTTATGAGATAACACATTAAGCATTGTGTAGTAATCATGGAAAGTTTTTTCAATAGCCATTGAAAAACTATATTTAAAAATGAGAAGTACTCACGCATTGTTGAATATGTTCAGATATAGCATTAAGAAAATGGCTAAAGTGAACGACTTATCTCGATTATACTATTTGTTATGATTCAAAAGTTGATATGATAATTTTTAATAACTGTAATTCCTGACATGACATGAGTTATAGCAGTATGGAAAATACCAACAAATAAAAAATTGGAAACAGTAGATTTATAAGTTAAAAAATCACTATAGGGTGGTAAGATATATGGAAAATAAAAATAATCCTTATAAGTTTCAATAATAAGATGTAGAACATTATGAGGTAAAAAATCTATAACAACAATAAAGCTGAAGATAAAGATTATGTAAAGCTGACTGTAAGAATTGTTATTAATAGATTGCTTTGGTTGTGATTTTTTTGCATTGCCAATCATACTTGTTAATATGCTGTATATCGCTACAATCATATTTTTTTTCATTTTTTTACATGCTTTTAATGGTTTTATTTTTTTTGGTTGGCGAATTCTCTTGCATTATGATATTTTATCTAGCTAAAAAAGTATTTTATGGTACGGTGTATAACTATACTATTTTTTATATTTTTACTGATGGCTTGCGTATGTAAGGCGATAACCTCAATGCTTAATTATGCTATGCCTTTTCATTGACTATTTGTATTTTTAGTTAGAGAAGAAGAGAATAGCGACTCTTACTTATTAAGATTAAGGTGCAACTAATGATTAGTAAACAAGTAAAAGTAACCGCTGCAGTTGTTTCATTCCTTTTGACATTTACATCTCAACTTTCAGCCAGTATGAGCATTCATGATCTGGAAGTCGGTTTTTCACCAGGAAGGACGGCAAAACAGATAGTTCTGATGGCAATTGAAGAGGCAAAAACATCAATTGATATTGCGGCTTATTCGTTTACAAGTAAGCCTATTGCATTAGCTCTTGTTGATGCCAAACAGAGAGGCGTCAATGTCCGTGTGGTTGCTGATAAGAAATCAAACAGCGGAAAGTATACAGCCGTAACTTATCTGGGTAATCACAGGATACCTGTAAGACTTAATGACAAATATGCTATTATGCACAATAAGTTTATGATTGTTGATGGTCATTCAATTGAAACTGGGTCGTTTAACTATACGCAAAGTGCTGCATTCAGAAACGCAGAAAATGTAATTTATCTGCGTAATCGTCCAGACATTGCCAAAAAATATACACAAGAATTTAATCGATTATGGACCGAAGCAAGAGATACAAAACCAACATATTAACTCATGATGTGTAATAGCCAACCACCAATACACTCAAAATATGCAATTTTTTTTGCCTATAGGCTAACATCTATTAAGTATGTTGGTTACTGGGGTTGTAAAGATAAAAATGCTAAGATTTAGAGTGAGCGATGAGTAATATCAAAAATTAAAAATGATAGGTAATGAAAGGCTAGGTTTGTCATAACGAACGCACCAAACTATGTGTGTGAAGTGCAATTATGCTATTTCGTGGAACATTCATGAAATAGAGTACTGTGTTTTATACTCTGCAACATGTGTTAATTTTTTGATGAATTCATCCAGATAGATAGCTCAGAAGAAATCTTCTAGTAAGACAACACACTACTTCACATGTTACACTGTCTGATTATTCGAAGCGCTTTATGAGCCCCATTCAGAAATGTAGAGATAACACAAACCGACTGAATTTTTTATAACACATAAAAAGAGCTTATGCAGTAATGTGTTCAACTTTTGCAAACTAATTTGTTTTGACATGCAAGTATTATTCGCCTTTTTACTCAGGATTATTCGTAGTTTTAAGCAAACGCCTATGTTTCAAGCTACTAAGCCGAGATGCCGTTTGATATAATTGCATTGAGTATGAAAATGACTTAAAGTAGTATGTTTGCGGATAAATTTATTATCTAATATGATAACTGAGGATATAATTTCAGTCTCCTTTGAAAAATTTGAATAAAAATAAAGATAACTTAGCCGATGAAGTTGATAAATTATTCTAATATGGCAAAAAATTTCTATTTTTTTGCTAAATTATCCTTTGGATATAGTGCAAAAGATATAGAAATCCTAATACTATCCTGTCCGCATTCGTAAGATCTATCAGTCAAGTTATTTTTGTATTTATCCATTGATACTGGATAAATATATATAATTCCATATTATGTAATGAATCCATCAGCAAGTATACTTTCAATAATTGCCACCTCAATACAGTTGTATCCAATAGCATTTGGCTTAACCCTTATCTGCGTTCCTAAAAATCACGAATAATCGTGACTGAGTGATAAATACTTGTGTATCGAAAAATTATGGGCAGAGTCCTGAGGCATTGTTGTACTGGCTATTTTTTGGTGTTATGAAAAATTCAGTTCCTCTGTCATCATTCATTTCGAGTGGCAGATCATAAAGCGCTTCGGATAAACATGTTAGCGTAACACATGAACTCATGTTTTTCTTTCTTATTTTATCTGGTTTACAATTTTCTATGAAATTTAATTCCAAGCCATCCTAATGGCTTCATGAATATATTAATATATCGTAAAGTATAAAAACAGTACTCAGAGTATGAACTTCCAAGAAGCAGCGGTAGCTGCTCTTCTCAGTCCATACTTGAGCTATGTTTATAGCAGGATGGATAAGTATAACGAAAATAGAATTATTTACCGCTATGCAGATTATGTAAGGCCGCCATGTTTTTCTGCAAATAAAATACTGCCTACATGTGACGTAGCTGGCTGATCATCAATTGTTGATTTGACTGTGATAAGTCAATGGCTGCTACACAGCACTTATGCTCGGGCTGTAAAGCCGCTATCAGCTGGTATCCGAGCAGCTTGAGTCAGACAATCGAGATTTAATACAACACTATTATCAGGCCGAAATGGTGTTATTCGCTATTTTAAAGGCTGTGAATACTGCTATTACGGAATTGTTGGATGCAGTGTTGTGGCCGAAAATGATCGCGTTGGGTTGATAATTTTTTGAACTGTACCTGACTAAAATCAAGTCGACAGCGAAAACTTACTAGAATAGAACACATGTGAGGTGTGGCATACCAATAATAAAGACATATTGCACGACATTTATGCTGTAGAATGCAGATGATCCTCTGTCCGCGCATTTCATTGTCCTAATTGATGAAATCATTATATATTTTTGCTGTTAGAAAGTTAAAGCGCCAAAAAATATGCGCTATGTTTTAATTGTCATTGTGTTCAAGCACGTGACCTGATTAATTCTAATGACTAATGGCAATCTTCTGCGGTTTTTTCTGTTCAGGAAAATCGTAGGTAAATTGCATGGTTAATAATCCATTATTCAGATTCGCCTGCTGGATTATTATCCGATGCTCAAGGCTGAAACTTAAAGAAAACTTACTTTTTCTAATACTTTGATTGCAACCATTTAATGCCGTATTTTCCTTCAGTAGTATCAATTTTTTAATTTTTGCTTTACCGCTAATGGTTAGCTGGTTATTAAGCAGCGAATATCAAGTTTATCCTGCCTATAGCCATTTGTATTGCTCACTATCATTTCATAATGCTTTTTGTCTTGTTACAGCAGATTATATGGAGGTATATCAGCAAACTTGTTTCCACTGATTAAACAACTAAATAGATTATCTATTTAGATAAAACGGTCAGCCAGCAGATGATGCTAAATCTATGGAATAAGAGAGAAATAACGATATGCTATTGTATCCTACTTTAATATGTTGTTGATTAACACTTAAGGTTTACCTCTTTACATATAGTGACAGTTGATGCGTTTTCAAGTGCGCATACAATACAAGAGAAAACAATCTATCCTCACTAACATCAACACTTGTTGCTGTTAAACTTCGTATTAATATGACGCTGATATGAATTTATAAAAAAACTTTTTCCGGTAAAGACTTCATTGCCTTCTATAACATCCTGGCTTTTTTGCTCGATAACAATAAACCGTTTTAGCAATCATTTATTAATATGCTCAACTTTAATTGCTGATTTTGGCCACAAACATCATTTCACTATGCTGTGCTGTTGATGAGTTTCTTCTATGTGGTGGATGAATGGCAAGTAGAAGGTGGTCTTTGAAAAGATATTGATCAAATGGCTGCCACTTTCATGAAGCCACTATGATTAATTGAGGCACAATTCCTTAGGCAAACTCTTCGAGTTATGACTATTTCTAGCGTATGTGGAATTCGAAGATGATAGCGTATCATGCTTATTTATTTTGCAGTTATTTCGACAACATAGATATGATATGCCATAAAAAATTACCCTATAAGTATCCAAAAAAAAACCAAATATTACCTCTGATTCTTTGCATGAACTCATCAGTAATCGTGCCAGACAGTTGATATCCAGCGTCGTTTAGACTAAGCATGAACCGATGCTCCTACAATATTCTGAATGCTGTGCCTTGTCAAAGAGTCTTTATGTTGTCTCATTCATAACGCTTATTTGCCACAACGAACCAATGCAAGACTAGTGTTATAAGATTAAACTTCCTAAGATAAGTGGACTGGAGATCGTATCTGCAACGGAATATACTTCACAGTATCTTGTTGCTACAACTTTATCTGAAGTGTGTAAAAAGCAGAGAAGAGTTGATACCCATGGTGTGTCGCTGTGAGGCTATATTTACCAGTGATTTTCACGAATCTCAGAGGCTATTCTAGATAAAAAGCACATGGCTTATAGGCTAAAAATGTCATCAGCAGAGCAAAAAAACAGCAGCAATGGCTTGAAGGTCTACAAGCAATTGATGGGCCCCTGCATATTGGATTAATGAATAGGCAGTACGTTTATTTCTTCTCTGATTGGAATATACAATCTTTCTAGGCAAGATGATCGCCTTTCCTGTTTGTCATTATATGGCTTAGTTGAACATATACGTAAGGAGCTAGTTGGGCTAGAGGATGCTTATATATAGTAAAAAGCGAACTGAGCTGAACTTCTCAATGTCTTACGAGTGCATGACTTAATCGTATCTACAAGATTTGATAGAGAAGACAGAGCCTTTGTTTTTTTTAGAATGCAATGGAAACCATATTCCATGACACGCAGTACCAACGATGTTGTGTACATAAAACAGATAATGTGCTGACTTCACTCACTTACAAGAGGTATGCAACCGAAAGTTAAAGCTTAACTATAAGAAATGTTGTTAGCGTAGTAGAGATCTGCAATTCCGCTAATAAAGTCTTTGATGTTTTGTTGGCAAGATTTTTAGCGAAGTATCATTCAGCAATGAAGAAGCTGAAGAAAGATCTAGAAGACCCGTGCTTTAAGAAAAAATTATTTTAATGGTATTTAAGCTGCTCTAGTCTTCTCAGAAAAACTAGATATAACTAATTGATTTGACCAGGTAAAACCTTATGGCAAACAATGTCAAATTTAAATACTGAGAACAGATTCACGAAACATCAGAGGTGGCATGCTTGACTCCTAATACACTAGATTTGCTAACAACGCATAACAAGACAAACAAATTTAGGCTATTTTCTTTAAAATTTGAGTGCATAATCTTATTTTTTTAGAATTTCTCGTAAGCTACACGCTAAAGATTTCTTAAATTTTCAATATTTTCTCTAAATCTTAAATGGAAAAATGGCGCTACTGTCGTTTCTATTTATAGATAGCTTAAAATTTGATTTACACATATGTCTTTAGCAACCACAATCTAGAAGATAATGATTTACCGTCTCGAATAATTACTCCAATAGCATAAACGTTCATTTTGCCATTCTAGGAATTTCTCTGTCGGTGCCACTGTATGCCATTTTCGCTACTTCAATGACAGAGTTTCCAGAAACTTTGAAATTGAAAAAATAATTAGTTTTTTATAACTTGCAGAGATCGACTAAATTTTTGGCTAAGGCAAAGTATTATCCGCTTCTGATAATCAAGATTATTAGTGGTTTGAGAAACGATTTGCTTAAGCAGATCATGGATATAACTGCATTAAGTTAGAATAATTGAAAGCATGTTTGCCGATGAATTCATTAGCTATAGAGAATTATGTATAATTTTTCTATCCTTTGGAAAACTAGAAAACCGCTTTTCAGCGTTGATGATATGTGCATGGATGGAATATAACTTTCTTGAAAAACACGGTGAAAGTTTCAACTTGATAACACATATATCTGTTGAACGAATGGCTTGTCTTCAGCACTTTTGCTATAGGTTGTATAGCTCTACTGCTGATCCTATTTGCTGAATGTTTTCAGAGCAGTTTTTCTATAAAAGCTGTAAATTAAAATGCTGCATTTCGTATGGCGTGTCAAAGCTATCAAACAGTTGGTTAGCACAGCAGGTTTATATTTCACCAAACCGGATAGTGGCAAACATATTACTTTTACCATGCCCGATTATATTTAGCCTGTTTTAACAATAACTAGCCGTGCTACTTAATACTCTGTTTTCCACTGAGCTATTCTAGTGTGCATGAAAATATAGTGTCGAAATTAATATCTTATGTACATTGTGGAGTTATTGTTGAGCATTCAATCAACATTAGCATCTTCATCTTTCTGGTTACCTAACCTAGCAGTTTGCAGGTCTGAATATTAAATATGCTATATGGCGTGAGCTATTCTTCAAAAAATAGCGTGGAAGAAGTCTAGCTATGGGCGACTGTTATTCGACTAGCTACTGCATCCACAAGCTATAACTTGATAAATCCTAGTGGTCTTACCTGGTATCTCTGGCATATTCACGCTAGGAAGAAGTGCCAGGATTAGCTGAATGCACAGTATGAACTTACTAGAAAATCTACTTCGCTAATAAAAAAAGGAAAGTTCCACTTAGGATAGCGTCAAATATCTCTGACGGACGCTACACAACTTAAACGCCATCTTCAGGTATCCGCGCGTCAAAACTGCGTCATTATCGAGGTTGAACACATTACGATATATCCTCTTTTTATAGCCATAATAAAATTTAGTCTGTTTGTTATCATTAATTTTGGAATTAAGCGCATAAAGCGCTTCTGATAAACAGTTGGTTCTGTAACGCCACAATGAAATAGCGTAATAATTTCTAATTATACCATGTTTACGCTTTCAGAAGATTTATTCAGAGCTACATGCTGGATAAATTCATCAAAAAATTAATATATCGCATAGTATAAAACAGTACTCTGATCATGAATGTTCCTTAACATAGCATAACTACGCAGCTCACACAATAGTGTGGTACGTTCCGTTAACAGTGCAACTTGGTGCAACCAGAGGCCAATTCATTGCTTATCATTTTTTAATGATGATATTGCTAATTGCTCACTAACTTTAAATCTTAGTATTTTTATCTTTACACCAATATAACCACTCCGTATAGCGATTAGAGTATTGGCAAAATGGCATATTTTGAGTTTAGGTATATCTACCATCGTGAGTTAATATGTTGTTTTTGTGTCTTGTCTTGCTTCGCTTCATAACCGATTAAATTCTTGTGTATCTTTTTTTTGAGAATGTGTCTGTGCCTCTGTTAGCCATGTAAATCACATTTTCTATGTTTCGGAATGAAGCAGTCTTGGTGTAGTTAAACGATCTAGTTTTAATTGAATTACCATCGACAATCATAAACTTATTGTGCATAATTGCGTATTTCTAATTAAGTTTTATCGGTACGCTGTGATTATCTAGATAAGTCAGGTCGGAAAGCATACCGCCGTGTGATTTTTTGTCAGAAACCACACAGACATTGACGCTTCTTTGTTTAGGCTCAACAAGAGCTAATGTAATAGGTTTGTTGATAAATGAATAAACCGCAATATCAATCGATGTTTTTGACTTTTCAATTGCAGTCAGAACTATCTATATTTGCTGTCCTTTCTGGTGAGAAACTGAGTTTCAGATCCTGAATGTGTTCATGCTGGCTGAAAGTTGAGATGCAAATGTCAAAAGGAATGGAAAACAGCAGCAATTATTTTTACTTCTTTACTTATCATTGCAGCATATTAATAGTAAGAGTCGCTCTTCTCTTCTTTTTTTACTAAAAATGCAAGCAGAAGATTAAAAGGAATAGCGCAATTAATCATTGACGTTATCAATTTACAAACGTAAACTATCACAAAAAGCTCAACAAAAAAACAATGATATAGTTATCAGGTAGCATAAAATTCTTATCAAGCTGATGATAATGCATCATAATGCAAGCAAATCTGCCAACAAAAAAAATAAAATCCCTGAAGCATGTGAAAAAATAAAAAGAATGTGACTATGGGTATGGCAATAATATGCAGTCATATTGATAAGTATGATTGGTAATGCAAATAACAATCAGATAAATCCATTCATCATAATTTCTCCAGCCTTACCTAATCCTTCCTTCCGCTTTATAGTTGTGATAAATTTCTTTTTAGTACATGATGTTCTGCAGCTTCTTGACTCTGATAATCATTATTTTTTTATTGTTTACATGCGCATACCTTCTAGTGATTTTTTAACTTATAAATCTTCTACTTTCCATTTTTTATTTGTTGCCACTTCTCCTCCTGGTCTTCTGTCATGATTATGTTTATTAAAAATCACTTTATCTGTTTTTTGATCGTAATGAATACTGTAATCAAATAAATTATTAGCTTTAGTCAGTTACTTAATATTATACCTGAATGTTTTCAATAATGCTCGTAACCACACCTACCATAAACCACCAGACACGTTTTTAAATGCAGTTTTTCAATGGCTATGATAAACTTCTTATGATTACAACAATCCTTACCTGTTATATCATAAAGTAGCTTCTTTAATTGCTTTTTGAATACGGAAGTAATCTTGACCAATTTTGGGGATTTTCTTTTTATGTGCAATACCTGATGCAATAAGTTATATAAGCTGATTTTTATCATAGCAATATTAATATACTTTTCTTTTTATCAAAAATTCACGCTATATCAATAGTGTTGATAGTTGATCCTTCCTTGCTTTTTTCTAAATAAACCATATTGGTTTTAATATTTGTTAACTTTAATCTATTTAAAGCCATTTTTAACTATTGATAAGTTCTACTGCTAATTGTTCTAGTGATTTTTTAATGATTATTTGTCGCCTTATTGTAATTTTAATATGCTATAAATTCATGCATCTTTATCAAAGATTAGTAGAAAGAAATGACTATAACTCTATGCTGCTTGCTCTGGCAGTCATACGAGAATTCCTTAACACAAGTGTAAGTATCTTGATCTTAT
>JBHEQW010000058.1:0-30057 GCA_046530935.1 Arsenophonus sp. | reverse complement strand
TGCTGTATCTAAAGCGTGTAAAAATTGCAGAAGAAGTTACTAGGATGCCTGGTGTCTATACCTAACAAAACATATTCACTTGTGATTTTTATAAAGTTTTGTTGGCGTTTCTCAGTGAGAAAGCACATACTCTCGTTGGAAAGACCTAACAGTAGACTGAAAGAATAACCTCTTAAATCATAGAGGCAATACTGCCTACGTGATTTAAACCAATAGGCTATACGTTTATTTCTTGACCTATTGC
This sequence comes from Arsenophonus sp., assembly GCA_046530935.1. Taxonomy (GTDB): domain Bacteria; phylum Pseudomonadota; class Gammaproteobacteria; order Enterobacterales; family Enterobacteriaceae; genus Arsenophonus. The sequence continues at coordinate 29,813 of JBHEQW010000058.1, read as the reverse complement.
ATAGCCAATCCTGTCAGGCAAGATACAGGAATCCAATTTGCTTGCTAGTTATTATTGGCGTCACTGAACATGTACGCAAAGAGCTCGTTGCTGTCGGAAATGGTTATCTAGACTCAGAAGCTAACTGGGCAAAATTTCTCGATGACCTGCAAGAGCTCATAGTTTAACATTATCTATCAGGCTGACTAGTGGTCCTATTCTTTGTTTTTGGAATGCAATAACAAAATTTTTCTGAATGCAGAACAAAAATGCTGTTAGGTATATAAAATTGCTAATGTGGTGCCTTCACTCTAGAAAGGCATGCAACTAAAAATTAAGGCCAAAGCTGCGTGTTGTGTGGGTGGAAAGGTTGGTTGGTCAGCCACCAAAAGAGACATGTAATGCAGTTAATAAAGCTATTGATGTTTTGTTAGCAAGATTTTTCAGCGAAATATCCTGCAGCGATAAAAAAAGAAGCTAGATAAAAATTGAGAAGCACTGATCGCAGTCTACTACTTCCACTCATAGCAGTTTGTGTCAATAAGAATGATGAATTCAATTAAATTGGCTTTTGGAACACTAGGACTACTGAAGTCGACGTCAAAAGAGCTATGTGGTTCGAGAAAAACAACATTTTCAATAGTATTTAATATGCTATAGCTTGCCAAAAAAAAACTGGAATTGCCTAAGGAGATTTTATCTGTTTTTTACCAACTAGTGGTAAACAAAATCCAATTTAAGGACAAAAAAACAAATTTATGAAGCATCAGAGTATAAGGTAGGCTCCTAGCCACCATATAGCAGATTTGATAATAACTTCTATGGTTGTTTTATTTACCGAATTATCTAGTAAGAAGAGGATTATTTAAAACCACAACAATTGAAATACAGAGATGGCTACAAATTGCTCTGCTAGCAAAGCAACAACATTTACCAACACAACAAAAAACATAATATTTCACAGTATGTGAAAATATCTAAATATTTTCAATACATATTCTGTATAATAACAATGATCTCTTGTCGAAGAAAATTTATTCATGCAGCATGCAGAAGTGGCGATAAAATAAAAAATAGATTAAATCATTATTGTTTAAATAATTTTGATTCTGATTGATTTCGTAATTCTTTTTCATCATATAGCAGAGATATGATTTTAATTTTGATAGACTCTACAATCTTAGTAATTGTGAGATAAGTCTTCATTCATTCTTAGCAAGAACCCTACTAACACTATATATTAATTATATAACATCACTGTCAATTATCTGAAATGCTTTATTATTAAGCAGATGGTTACTTACTTAAAATTAAAGTTATCTTGGCAAAGATTGTTTTTCTTTGTTTGCAGAGCAATTTATAGCCATCTCTGTATTTCAATTGTTGTGGTTTTAAATAATCATCTACTGGCTAGATAATTCGGTAAATAAAAGACCTATCCATGCACCATGGAATATATTAACATATCTTTTTAATCAGCTGATATAATTATTCATAGTTTGAATGTAGAATCACCACTTACAAATAACTATATGATTATCCAAGCTCATTAGCCAATGGTAACTAATTTCATGATCGCTTGAAAAGATTTCATCGCATTTAACTCCATCCTAGCAAAAGATGGGCTCTTTATCAAAGATCTGCTCAAGAAAATAGATAATATACTATTATTAAACTCTCCAAGAATCTCATCGCTCACATGGCCATCTAAATCTCTGGCGATTAAAGACCACGTTTCGTTTTTTTCTTTTATCTCCTTCTCTGATTACGTTTTTTAGCTTTTTTATATGAGATATAAATCTTTCCATTTAAAGGATTTAGGAAAAATATTTCATCGATTTCAACAATTACCAGTTATAGCATTTATATTTGGTCTAACTGCTGAAGGAAGGAAGCAGTGACGCCATCTAAACGATATTTTTAAATTAATTCCCATTTGTTTCTGTAGTCCAAGTAAACTGAAGATATTCAAGATACATTGCTAAATAACTAAACCATTTATCAACGTGATCTAGTTTTGCTAGAGTAGTTCTACTAAGATTGTTAAATGGGTTTTTAGAATCGGAGATTTTGCAACGATATCTCTATAACCATAATAAATATCCATCCATAACCAGATAATATATTCACTGTGAGAATATGGACAGGATAAAGTGAAGTTAGTTGCTTCAAAGGATAAATCGACATCATTATCTGATAGATGATCGTCGAGCCATCTTAATGATGTTGAGTTTTATGTTGCCATGAAGTTAGGAAAGAGTTTCTTTTATCTTTATGACTACTTGCTTTTTCATAGCAAGCTCTGTTAGCGAAAATTCTTTTTAACATAAGAAAGGTTCTATATCAATAAAATACCCTTTGGCAACATAGAAAAAATCAAATATAACTATCAGACTACAATGGAAATAAAAACTACTTTTTTTTTACGATGTTTAATTTCAATTTTATCTTTTAATAAACAACACTCAGCTTGGACGAAATTATTACATGCTAGACCAAAACTCTGCTCACAAAAATAGTTTTAGCCACCACACAATGTTTTAATTTGTTGCAAACGTGTTCCTACTGGCTTTTAGGTCACTACTATCTTAAGTAATTAAGTTAAAATCATTGCCTTTTAATAAACCAATCAATACGTAATTTATGTTTTTGTTGGTTCACTAGCAAATTTTGCATCATACATCATCATATGCGGATGATATTAAAAACTGGCTAAAATCGGAAGCTTATTTAACTGACAAATGGAGATAAAATCACTGTTCAATCACTGACTGGCAATCTTTTAATCCAGCATAATTAATAGCATATAAAAATACCAACAAATCAACTTGGCTTGTTGGAAGCTTACAAATCTACAAATAAGTATTACAGTCTTTTTTCTAACATATACATCAAGTTATTTTTTCTCACGACTTCATGAGAAAACAGCAGATTTTTAGGCACAATAAAATCTGAAACCATTAATTTTATTTCTTAACTTGCTACTACTTTACCATGCAGCTACTGAAGTGCTGTCACTATCATGACCATGATCCTTTACTAATAAAGCCACTGCTTCACAAGCAATGCCTTCTTTTCTACCAATAAATCCTAGTTTCTCCGTCGTAGTAGCCTTAAGATTGACATCATCAATATGGCAATCAAGATCATCTGCTATATTTTTACGCATATCAGCAATATATGGCAGCATTTTTGGTACTTGAGCAATAATTGTGATATCAAGATTACTGATACAATATCCTTTTTTTAGCACATGTGAATACGCTTCACGTAATAAACTGCGACTATCTAGATCTTTAAAAGCTAGATCGGTATCAGGAAAAAGTTTACCGATATCGCCTAATGCTACTGCACCAAGAATAGCATCTGTCAGTGCATGTAAGGCGACATCACCATCTGAATACGCTATTAATCCTTGTTCATGTGGAATTTTCACTCCACACATTGTAATTGGGCCATCTCCACCAAATTGGTGTACATCAAATCCATGTCCAATCCGCATGAATGGTACTCCTAACAATAGTCTCATAAAGCACGTGAAAGATAGAATTCTGCTAACATTAAATCTTCTTGTTTAGTAACCTTTAAATTATTAACTCTACCTTCCAGCAATTGAGGATGGTAACCACAATATTCAAGCGCCGAAGCCTCATCGGTAATTACAGCTTTTTGCGCTAATGCTTGAGTCAAACAGTTTTTGATTAATACTAAAGGAAAAAATTGTGGCGTTAGTGCGTGCCAAAGTTCATTTCGTTCAACAGTATGACTAATATCTATTTTTCCTTGAACTGAACGTTTCATAGTATCTCTTACTGGCGCAGCTAAAATACCACCATAAGAAGATTGGTTGCTATCAATAAAATGAATAATACTATCTAAATCAGATTGATGTAAGCAAGGTCGATCTGCATCGTGAACTAAAACCCAGCAGGAATCTAGGTGTAAATTATCTGATAAATAATTCAGTCCAGCCAAAACTGAATCAGCCCTTTGATAACCACCAGTAACTGTTTTTATTTTTTTATTTTTTGCAATTGCTAATTGATGAAAAAAGATATCATATTCATTCAATGAAACAATAATTTTAGAAATCCTTGGCTGCTTAAGAAATGCAAATATGGTATGCTCAATAATAGTTTTTCCAGCCACTTTCAGATATTGCTTTGGACAATCAGCTTTCATGCGACTGCCAATACCGGCGGCAGGTATTAAAGCAGCAACCTGCATTTTATGATTAGAGATAAATTTATTCATTGTTCTAGACTGTTTCTTATGAATTACTATTTTTATCATATTTTTAAATAATTTATAACCAAAAAATATTATTAATTAAAAATTTCATTTATGTGTAGAAAAATTATTCTTTACTATTCGATAAAAAGACTCTCCAGGTCTAATCATACCAAGTTCAGCTCGAGCTCGCTCCTCAATAGCTTCACATCCATCATTCAAATCGTCTATCTCAGCAAATAAACGTTCATTACGTACTTTAAATGTCATGTTCAACTTCTCTAGCGCTGTAACTTCACTTTTTATACGCAAATAATCATGGATGCCATTTTTACCAAACCATAGTGAATATTGTAACCAGCAAAACAGCGCCAATAATATCAGCACTAATTTACGCATCAAATCCCTCCATGCAAGACTCACATTCATCATCTCATAACTTACGCTAGGAGGATATCTCTTATAAGAGATAAGTATTAATAAAGAACTTCATGAATAAAATATGAAATAGAGTCAAACTGGTCTTATTGCTTACAAAGCATAGCTGTTACATGTAAAAAAAAGTTTCTTTTTTTATCTAATAAGTTGATCAACTTAAAATAAGTTATTACTCAAGTATTTTTATTTAAAGCAAAAAGTTATAGTAAAAAGATTATTTTTTCTATTTTAGACTTCATTAAGTTACGGCATAAAGTCATAAGGTATTATGACTTATGTCTTATTTTAAAATGATAAAATTAAATTAATTTAATTTAAAATTAAAAGATTAATTAAAATTTTATAATATAAAATGCGCACGTATTCAGAAAAAATCTTTTTGTTAAAAAAATTGGTGTGTTACAATACAATAAGCGTAACAACTTTTAAAGACTTTTAAGTTGAATCTATCTATCGACTATCGCTTCTTATTACAGAGAAGACATGAATGTGGGCGGTTACACAGATATAGGTATGTGTAATGGCACTAATTTATACTTAGATTCAAATTAATCGCTTAATTTGATCCACAGGATTTGATCCACAAATAGGGCCAAGTCGTTGACTTTAGTGATATTTATAAAACATTTAAACCTTTATGGCAGCATATTATATCATCATTATCTTAATAGGATAGAAGGATTAGAAAATCCTTCTAGTAAAGTTATTACGCGTTTGGATTTAGCATAAAAAAAATAAAACTCATTTTGCTTCAATTAAGTTCAATAATAATTAAAAAATTATTATCAAATCTAGGGTATGACGGTTAGTAATACCTTTGACTCTAATGGTTCGTGAATCTTCTCTCTATTTTTAAATTGGATATTATTCAGTATTTTAGACTCACACAGCATGTAAAATACTCTATTAGGTAGTTCCAGCTTTTCTGATAAACTTGGAGCAAGGTTAAACACCATTAAAAGAGTTAATTTTCTCGAACCGCAGTCTTCGCGCATCGGCTTCGTAACTTCTCAGTCTTGCAAAAGCTGATTCAATCAAATTCTTCGTTCTTATTGACGTTGTCCAGTGCTAGCTATGATGTTAGGTCGCAGAATGCCAGCAAGTTTTTCTTTATATTTCTCCAAGTTATTTATAGCTTTTAAGATACTTCACTAAAAACCTTGACAATAAAACATCAAGAGCTTTATTTAGCGCCATCAGAGCTTATGCTATCCAAAGGTTGCGAGAAAAGGACTGACTTCGCAAGAGCTTAGCCTTAACTTTCTGTTGCATGTCTTTGGAGAGAATGAAGCCAGCACATTAACTGTTTTGTGTACACAATAGCATCGTTAGTGATGAATGTCCTGAAAGATCTTTGCCATTGTATTTCAAAAAAAAGATCAATGTTTCTGTACTGTAAGCAAGCCATGGAAATAAGGTTAAGCCACATTGCTCGCAGCCATTCAGAAGTTTAGCCAAGTTAGCTTATGACTCTTGATAATCATCTTCGACTACAACTAGCTACTTAGGTTTATCCTCAGTAATTCTACGATAATCAGTAGAAGTCAATGGAGATTATCTTTCCTGACAGAATCATATATTTCATCAGACAAGAAATAAACATAACGTGTATCCCTTAAATCATACAGGCACCATTGCATATGCTATTCAAGACATATGCTCTTCAAGCCATTCCTGTTTCAATCTGATCATGTACTTGCTCTGCATAGAGACAATGTGCTTTTCACTTAAGAAGAGCTTTCAGCGTTTACTAAAAATCACCAAAAAAAATGACCTCGTCGCTTGTATAGCCATGGTAGCAACTTCTTTTACGTTTTTTGGACTCGCAAGATAAATGGCTTGGATGGATCTGTCTGTTGAAGAATATTCAGTTGCCTATGCGATCTCGTGATCTTAGCGCTTTAATTTCAACATAGCAAATATCAATCTGTATGGTTCGCTATGGCAAATAATTATTATTGATGAAGTTCATGAAAGGAATTACATGTACTATCTGGTTTAGTGGATACATGTAGTATATAGTAGGCTATTTTCAAAAAATATTTTTTCTATATTATTGAAATTATTCACTAAATTAATAGACGGGATACGATAAACCAGCAGCTCCGAAACGCCATACACTAGACTTGAGCATACTGGCAAGTAGATATATTGTAAAATTTAGCTAAATAACATCAACTAATTTAAAAACCTTATAATTAATATCATAACGAAGTTTATAATATTTCATAGTTATCTTTTATCATTATTATAATTGATAATTATTCTGTTTATTTATTAATATATAATATATTTTAATTGATTTTTCTAAGCTTTTTTCTATAGTTATAGAGTTATAGTATGTCACATTATATTATTATGGTATAATAATCTTTATACACTACTTCTTTAATTAATAAGAAGTATCAGAATTAAGGAATTATTCCTATAAAAATTATTTGGATAGCTAATTATGCTTTTAATAATTGATAACTATGATTCGTTTACCTATAACCTTTATCAATATCTATGTGAATTAGGGATTTATGTTGTAGTTAAACGTAATGATGCAATAACTATCTCAGAGATAGAAAAATTAGCACCGACACATTTAGTTATTTCAGCTGGTCCATGTACACCTAATGAAGCTGGTATTTCATTAAATACAATTTCATATTTTGCCGATAGGATCCCAATTTTAGGTGTTTGCCTTGGGCACCAAGCGATTGGTCAGGCTTTTTATGCTTCTGTTGTCAAAGCTAGAGAAGTAATGCATGGCATGGTATCAGCAATTCATCATAACCAACAAGGTATTTTTAAAGGATTAAATTGTCCATTACAGGTTAATCGTTACCATTCTTTAGTGATTGATATCAAAACCTTACCAGCTACTTTTGAGGTTAGTGCCTGGACGTTAGATGATGGAAATATTGATGAAATTATGGGTATTCGGCATAAAACACTACCAATTGAAGGTGTCCAATTTCATCCAGAAAGTATCTTAAGTGAGCAAGGACATGAATTATTGAATAATTTTTTAAATTATTCAATAATTAAAAATTAAATCACTTTTAGCTATACTAATCAATGATTAGTATAATTATTGATCTTGAAAAATATCTTTTATTCTGCTTAAAATATAAATATTCAATATTGAGAATATATAGTATAGAATTATTTTTCTATGCAAATATACTTTTTTTGTATTTATCAAAGATATCAGCAAATCTGCTGCTATAATGGTCAGGCTACATTCCCGCTATAACATTTCATGAATCTGTTCTTCCATCATTAAATTTGACATTGTTTGCCACCAGAGTAAAACAGGTTAAATTCCATTAGCATATTCTAATTTTTTTTGATAAACTTAAATATCTAAAATACCCATGAAATACTTGTTTTTCTAGAACCACAGGTCTTTCCACTTTGAATTTATTGGCATCACTGCCGAAAAAGTCGATTTAATTTCATTTTTCGTTCTTATTGCTGATTCCAAGTCCTCTTACAGGAAGTTGAAAAATATAAAAGCAGTTCTTTTCGATTTTTCTTCAGATTCTTAATAGTTACAGGATAATACTTCCATGGAAACCTTACCAATAAAACATAAATGCCTTTATTAGCAGCACACCACTGGTATCCGGCTAGCCAGACATCCACAGATCAGTCTTAACTTTCGATTTTATGCCTTTTCAAAGTTGAGCCAGAACATTTAGGCTTTTATACAACAACGTTTCTGCTAAGGCCAATGACCTTAGGCATTTTAATTTTAACATCAATATAGCAGTCTGTATAGTATAGCAGTCTGTATAGTTCGCGTGAAAAATAATCGTTATTGACAACGGCATGCAGCCATCGACAAGGCAGCGTTCAGCATATTGTCGCAGAATAACTTCAAGCTCAGCCTCGACGGCGATTTGGTGGCCTATTACAGAGGCCATAGCACCATTACACGGATGAGTTCATGAAAGGTATTACAGCCAATATCTAATTTTCCAGTTACATATAAGGTAACTTTTTCATTGCATTTCATCTCTCTGTTATTGAAATCATTTAGAAAACCAATTAGCAGAATATGCTACCATCTCAGAAACCACATAATATCAGAAATGAGGAATAATTCATACTGCATATTATAAAAATAATTTACTGGCTATGTATGAAGCAAAAACAAATAAATTATCATGACTAAGATCACAATATAAAAATTATCGACAATAAACTAAATTAAAAAAACTTTTCGGAATTTCAAAACACGGTTAATCTTCTAACACTCCAATTATAACTCTGCTTAATTTCTGCTAGTAATCGCTTAATAATTAAGCTATTAAATTCATTTTCCCAAGCTGTTTAACACTAAAATCAATAATGATGATCATAAAAATTAATTCGCTTTTTCATTGCTTCTTATACACACTTACAATCAGGATCCTCAAATCCAATGATTGCGCTTAGGCCACTTGATTTTACTTCTAAAAATGAGCATGCTACGCATCAAAGGTTTGTAAAATTATCTCGGTAACTAATCTCTACTGAATCTAAAGTCATAAATTGCCAACTTATTTTGACAAATTAACCTTTTTATTAATATTAAATCTATCAGGCTAAGCAACATAAGCAATATATTAAAACTTCCGTTCTTAAGTTAAGACATATTACTGCTGTAATATGTAATAGAAGAGGTTTCTCCTTGAACAAGGCTTGTTACTTTATTAAAAGTAACCAATGCCAACTTCCTGATGATCAGAAGAAAACAACTAAGCATATTTAAGCGGCAGCAAACTCCTTTTCCTTAATTTTTTCAAGGCAATATACCTTATTCCTTAACATTGAGCATATGTATCACATTCAGGAAGATAGCATGTTATTTTTAAATAATTGAGGTTTAACTTTCAACTAATCTTTCATAGACTACAATAGAGTTTTATCACCAAATACTGATTTTGGTATTCATGATTGTATAGCAAAATATATCAAACACTAGCTAAGGTAACGAGACTCGATATCATGCAAGAGCTATTTATCAGTAGCTGGAAACTGCTCTAGCTGAACCCAAAAATCAGTAGTATTTTACCTGTAAATCAACCAAGGTACTGCAAGGACAAAGGATGCTTTTTGGAGAGAATAGGACAAACAAGCAAATCTGATCAGCCAGCTGTGATATGATTACAGGGCAATTTGGTAGGTAACAACCGCACCTGGAAAATATTTACTACCACAATCTGACACACTGTATAAGGCTCTAGACGCCAGGCAAAAAATATGGAAGAATGTTGTTGGTGCTTTTTTCTCCAGACTGAATGTATTCTGGTAAGTTACGAAATAAACGCACTAGTAAAAGCCATCTTGTGCTGCATGGACGGATATTTCCTGTGGATGACTAGGTAATGGCAGCTGCTATAAACCTCCATAATGACAGTGCTGTCAGTGCACTGTAATTTTGTCTTGTCTACGTGTTACGTTAAAACGCACTATCTAATAACAGTGGAAACCTTTAGCGACTCTGCCTGCACTACCTGCCTGCACTAATTGTTACATGTGATCTTGCGCAAAACCGACGAAATGCAGCCATTGCCAAGTGCTAAAACTGACCATTGACAATCATACTGTATTTTCTAATGTTTATCGGCTGCTACTATAAATCAAAGTGAATAGTATCGAGCGGATTTTAAGGCGCTATCAGGTCTGATATATCTATTAGCCTATTAAATACAATTGGAGAAAGATAAATAACCATAGCATACTTATATCCAGTTGGATATACCATATAAAAAAACCTTAAACAGACCATGGATCAACTGGAGGAGGTGGCTTACAACATTATCTAACTGATTGCGCAGCTGGTTTAAAACGCTTAAAACCCATCAATAACTTTAATTTTAAAGAGCAGTAGATGGCCGGCAAGACTGGCACAAACCTTGGTTGAGGAGCCTTGCTTGCCTGGCAAAGCATTACCTTTCACTGGACAAGTATTTAAGCTACACAGAGCGTGATGAAATATAGTGCACACCAAGTAAATGGTTTGCACAAACTTCATTTATGCCATAGCCCTCATCAATTTGACAATCAATCTTGATGGGGATCAATTGATAAGTCTGCAACAGCGGCCTCATTACCTTGCGGTATCAAAGGATGAACATGATACAAGTACAGCACTGAATTGAAACACGCTAGCTGCTTGATGATGTCCTTTAATTATCTGAAACAAGCCAGCCAGCACTAAGCAGCGCTACATAACACTATTATCTCGAGCACTTAAATACAAAATTGCGATACCATAGATCTCTTTTCCACCATTTATAAAGATTTATAACATCTCATTCCTTGATAGGTTAGCACTAATACCAGATAAGCCATTTATCTGTTATAATAATTATAATAATAAAAAGACGAAAAAGAAAATCTTTAAAACACTTTAAAAGAGAAATGTGCCGACCAGGCATACTGGTTGGATGATGTTTAATGAAGGATTCTATAAAATATATGTATATTTTTACGTGTAGTCGTCATATGTATACCAATTGCCGGTTTCCCACCTCAAGAGAACAAGATTTACAAACATGTGCGCAAATCTACGATTAAGCGTCACATTAAGCCACGATACTAACCGGACATACAACTATAGATTCGCCAGCGAGCAGATTAATCAAACAGGTATATTCGCAAGAACCTATAACCTGCTGGCTATAAGTTAAAGCAGCTTGATCTATATTTTTTTGAACTACTAACGGCAGGCATCTAAAAAAATCTCGGCATCAATCTATTTAGCTAACTCCTAAAATAAACCAGGCTAATGTGCGAACTTTATTTGGGACATATTTGTTTTCTTGGCTCATAACCGCCTCCCGTCAAATGGCTACACAGCGCGTGCGCTTTTTTTAATGCTTATTGACCTTGTCCGGAGCAAAGTTCTAAAAATTACATAAGATTTGAATAACAGATAGACTCATTGCTGGTTCAGTTACGAATGTTACTGAACCACTAGGTAGCTACCAAGTCTGAATACCATGCACTAACAAGTTATGAGGTGGAACCATAGCATTTTCTAAAACTATAGTCATCAACCATCACTCATCCCACAACGAAGAGCCTGACTTGTAAAAAAAATAAAAACCAAAAATAGCTGGAATTTACTGAAAGCAATCACACCAGCTTACTTGCAAAAGCACTCAAATCCATCATGATCTCATATACAAAACTGGTTAATTTTCATTAAAATCGGTGCCACAGATATGTAGACGAGCTAGACCGCAAGGCAGCATTGCCTTTTTACTAAACCAGGCTACCGATCCAAATGCACTGTATCAACTAAGATGATGGCGATAAAAGTGCATGAGTAAATTCCATTATAAAGCGAAAATGAAACACTGCTTGGCAGGAAAAACTTATATCTGATTATTAAAGATCAAGCTGATTAATGACTAATAGTACTAACAGTAATTGCCTGTGAAATATCTCAATGCAAGAGTGATTTTGGAAAAGATATTCAAGCTTGCAACCATATAAAAAGAAGACATCAAAGTGCTTAATATTAGTAATGGAAATCTAGCGTTGTATGAAACCTAATACACATTGGAGGCAACAGTAATTTTCTATTAAGATAGAAAAAGCCCTTCACTGATATTGAACTTCTTAATGAGTATGATCTTACACTCCTGTTCAATTGCCATGAAAAGCTGAAATCAATATTCAATAAATAAATGAATGCGATTAAACAAGCCTCCAGACAGTATTTTGATGCGTCGTGAGAAAGTATGTTCCCTAGCTATCACAATCTGACCTCGATCAGATGCCAGGAATACGAAAAGGCTATACATATATGATAATTTCTTGAATAAGAAAAAAGGTGATTCATTGAAAGATATTGAATCTTGGATATGAAATAGTCCTGGCCAATATTGACCTTCATCCTCATATCATGAGCATAGAGGCTATCGTCATATTGTGATATCACTGTTGCATTTCCATAATATGTTGCAATACCAGTTGCCTAGTTGGCAACGAACGCAACAGTATCTTACTCAGCGAAATTTTAAAATATTTATTCATGGTTAAAAAATTAAATTGCTCTTTAAGTAAAGAAAAAACTATCTCCTATTGCTAATAGGAGATAGAATCTGTTTGGTTTACTTAGTTTATTTTAACTTAAAACTTTATCAGAGTATATATTCTTTGATATATAATGCAGTAATTTTAGATATATTAACCTTATGTTTAGTTTAGCTTAATAAACCTCATTTTATCCATTTTATGCATTCTTTATGATAATAATTCCGTTGCCTATTTAACAAGCTTAGCTGAGCGTCTGTAAAAAGCAATCTGTAACTACACAGAATGCATTTGTACGGATTTATATACAAGAACCCTTTTATTATAACGGCGAACTACGGTTTTTCCAATTTTTTCCGAACCGTCATCTTCAGCGCTTTATACACATTTGCTAATAATGTACCTGGTTGATGATTTTATAATCAACCATACTAACGAAGCATTTTAAAATGCTCATCTGGAATATTGGCAATATAGCGCTCGTTCATCTCTTCCTACATCAGTGTTTGCTGCCGGTACTGATGAATCCAATGATCATAATAATGATGTAGAACCACTACAAACTTTCTAATGCCGCAGTTTTGAAGATGATACTGGTGGCGTTTAAGGTAGTATCAGAAATATTTCAAGCTATATGCCACTCCCATTTCATCTTTTTATGAAAGTTAACTTTCCAGTAACGTTTGTGCTGTGCTTTCAGTTAACGCTAATAGTACTTATCCTTACTCGGATCTGCTCAAGATTAGAAAAAGACTAGTAAAATTTATTAGATCATAACTCTGATGGATCAACTTAATAACAGCACCGGGACACATCAACATATTTCTTCAATCATTTTTTTGAAAAACAGCTTACGCCCGCCATACAACATCTTTAATATCCAGACCGTCGTAACTAGTGACTGAGATATTAACATGTAGATGTTGATTGAGATATAAATCATAAGTGTGCAAAGCATAGGAGATAAAAATTCCAATATCATATTTGCATTAGCACTACAGCATATAGCAAGTGCTCTGGCGCGAAATAGATCATTCAGTAATTGGCATCTTTATAGTTATAGTTAAAACAATTAAAAAAAGTTAAGTGAAAGTAATATGTTGCAAATCACAGTTTGATGAAATATGAACCTGCTATCCTAACTAACTACTACTTTGTAGCTTTGATGCCGCATGAACTACATGCTTTTGACTTATAGGTTTGTCAAAAAAATAGATTTGTAAAGATTTATGAAATGCACAGCAGTAGCTCTCCAATGGTACCAACATGGCATAAGTGCCTTAGAAAAGCATTCGCTGGACAGATAGACTGCTTTACGAGTTGATACTTTCATGATGTTTCTCAAGAAATTTATTCAAGCCATCATCACTGATCAAAACTAGTTTAGTTTTGTGTGTAGATATATATGTGTAGATATATATATAGATATATTACCATCTTGATATCTTGCTAGAGAATATAGAAATTCTAATCTTCTTCGCATTCATCAAGTCTATCTAGTACAATTATTTTTGTATTTATTCATTGTAGCAAAAGAGACGGAGGATTATATCTACTTTTCTATAGGCAATGAATTCATAGGCAAAAATACTTTCACTCATACTACCTCAATGCAATTATATCCAGTGTCATCTGTTTTTAGCCTAAATCATTGTTTGCTTAACACTATGGCCAATCGTGATTAAAGGCGGATAATACTTGTGTTTCGAGAAAAAATTAAGGACCGAGTCGGATGCAGTGCTGTATGGTCTATTTTGTTATGTCATAAAAATTTAGTTGATGTCTCATCATTAATTTTAGAAAGGAGATCATAAAGAGCTTCTGATTAAATAGGCTCTATAACACGTGAAGTTGCGTGTTGTCTTCCTGATTTTTGATTTACAATTTCTAGGAGATTATTTTGAGCTATCTGGAAAAATTCCTGAAAAATTAATCTCTATAAGAGTATAAAACAGCAATCAGATCATGAACATCCAAAAACTAGCGCATCTGAGTTATTTATACCCTAATTTGCTAGATTCCAAGTAGATGATGTGCTAATTAGTGTGCTTTTTCAGCTAGAAAAACATAGTAAAAGCACGACATACCTGTGGAAAGATAACCTAATGCTGCATATGATCAGTCACGACTCATCTGGAAGTAATAGCGCGTATAAGCCATAGACCATCATTTTAGCATTCCTTCCGGCAGTTAGAAGGATGACCTTGAATGCGGCAAAACTGCAGAGAACGAAATTATCCACATCCTTAATAGGTGTAGCTGATCGGCCACTCCACTGCACCACTCAGACTATATCAGGAAATTACTTTTGTAGCCCAGTACGCTGATTCAGCTAATACAGGATTTGGCCAGCTCAATAGCTGGACAGGCACAGTAAAGGTCTGATGCCTAATAAAATTAATATAAAAGTACTGAAAGATGCAATGTGGATGCTCTATACAGAACAGATAAGCAACAAGCTGGCAGATGGCAATCTGCGTAAGCGTTATCTCCTGCCACTGGAGACGCTGTCCACGCTACTGTGTGATATTGTTGTAACTCTAGTTAGCAATCGCTTATATCTGCACAATTACAAAAAGCAACTGCAGGAAGTAATAAAGTAATAAAGTAATATAAAGAGGTCTATAGTAGGGTCTTAAAATTCTGCAAGCCTTACAAGATAGCAAATTAACAATCGGTATAGCGGAACACAAGGAGCTGGTAGTACTGGAGAAGCCTCTAGTGCTTTTCATATTTATGCCTATCCAAGATCCTGGCTCTATTTCACTACGGCGGTTTACTGAAAAAGTTTTAAATAAGGATCTATATCCTGCGCGCCTTGTTGGCTATGCTGAAAAACAATGCTTACTGCAGCTGTGGCTGTATCTCCGGCTTCTTTTCTAAATACCTAGAACGCTTTCATATCAATCATCTGCTAGGCACGGTACTTCTTGGTTTTTTCTGCTAATATTTCTGTAAAATCCAGGATGTTATAGTGATATCTTAATTACTTGTCTTGCATTTCA
Source organism: Arsenophonus sp. (assembly GCA_046530935.1). Taxonomy (GTDB): domain Bacteria; phylum Pseudomonadota; class Gammaproteobacteria; order Enterobacterales; family Enterobacteriaceae; genus Arsenophonus. The sequence continues at coordinate 14,136 of JBHEQW010000058.1, read as the reverse complement.
TATTGATCCTGCTAAGTTACGTTAGCTTAACAGTAACGACTGTAGAGATTTTGGCACTCAATACGCTGCGCTATGACGTACCATTTGTACAGCTTTATGCCGCTCCTGCCTGTTGTCGCAAAACTATATCTGATTGATGAGATCTTTTTATGCGAACCAAATTGGTTTATGATAATACGCACTGACAGCTGGCTATCCAAAACCTGGTGTGTACACTACTTGCAGCACAACGCTTTACTACGTACACTTGAAGACATCATGAAGATAGAGAATAACTAGGTGATCTATGGCGAAATTTCACTACAACGATGAAACCATCAATGGGTCACTTCTGCGTCTATGGTATGCCTAACCAAGGATATTGTGGTTTATCCAGCCAAGCTAAGTCAATATACCAGATCTCTATTATCCGTTTATTGTCTCTCTGAAAACCAAGGAATATCTGACCTTTCTTTGATTTGATTATAAAAACAGACCATCTCTGAACTTCTAAAACCGTTGCCAAATTTTGAACAGCGATTATAAAAGCCCAACACTCGCCAGGCAAAATACTACCACATTATCGTTATGAATTCGAACAACAGATGAAGAGAGTTTCTTTGTGATTACCTGATGAATGGCAGCATCATGGATCTGATGATCTTATCAGATCAGGAAATAATCTTACTGATTTATCATAATAATAACTGTTGTGTGCTGGAAGTCAAAATGTATTTGACTTTTCTTGGAGGGTGGATCCACTATTAACATAATAGATAGATAATATAGGCAACATCTTTTGATCGAAGCTGTTGATTGCATCGTGCTTTTTGGATTTCAATTCTGTAACCAGCACCATAATTGCTCTAGCCAACCAATGTGAGATCTCATATGCTTGATGCAGGTCGCAAAAAGGCACCATTAAATTTAATACCACATCTGAATGTGTCAAGCTCTGTTATCCGCATGTCAAGGTTATATGATAAGATAACCAACCATAATTACCTGTAGCTAATATCAGCGCGCCATTTAAGCTTGCAGGCAAAAATCAACCGGAAAAAATGGTTTTAGTTGTCATCTTCAAATCAGGCACCGATAGTGATTGTGGTAATTGAAACATCCGTTAAGTGCGTCATTGGATGATGCTAATAGCTAATTCAATCAGCTTAACAAAAATGGCATTACCACCATTTTAACAGTTTTGCTAGCTGATTATTATACTTATGATGGCAATCTCACACGGCAGCTTGACCTACCATAACCAATCTGAAGAATATTAAAAATATGCGACGCACATTTGTAGTGTGGATAATTAATAAGTCTGTATACCATTTCAGTTTGCAATATATTAATTGCCACATCCATCAATCACATACGTATTGATGGATGTGGCAATCAGCTAATGAATATGGATTCTATCATACATTCAGCTGATCGCAGATCTGGTGATCGGCTGCTTAGCTTTTACTGCTGCTATGAACAAGTGGCTAACAACACAAAAGATGCTATCAATCTGAAGTAATCAAAAGTAAATTACAAAAATATACCCAATTGCCACCATGTGTATCACTTAACTTTTGAGATGGAAATCAGAGATTAGTATTTCACTTTCCTAAAAATTAGTGGTTTTCCAATGATCGTGATGGACTCGATCAATAAGACAACTATAATGAAGATATCATGACAACTAATAGACTACATTTTATGAACAATCCCAATATCTACCTGGACAGCAATACCCTGCTGGCTGTCTGATCGGCAAAAAGAAATCAAGTTGCTAAAAATCAATATCGTCCACCAAAAATATCAGAGACTGTAAATTATTAATAAAATTCATGTTCCTCTTGAATTTGACAAGCTAGAATAGAAAATTTACTTGATTATAGTCTATATTAAGAACTGGCGTCATATGTATCACCAATCCTTTTAAAGAGAATTCCATGTAATCTCGCGGCAACTTGCAACGTTATAACTCAATATACATGGTTGCAGGGATAAAATGTCGATGGCACTGTTTATTATGGTGATATTCAGCAAAAATATCTTGGGCAGGTTTAAGCAGGATTAACTGGCGAAAATGACCATAAGTTTTACCTGCCAACAAATCAAGTAGGTCATGAATTGCAATGTCCTTGCTGCATCTTGGTATGGATAAGTTAATATCTTTAAAATCAACGTTGAAGATATGCTCAGCGATTACTGCAACAATCTAATAGCTTAACCTAAAAAATAAGAGGAATAATAATAATGATAAACCCTATTCATTAATAGCTTTCAATACACTTGCCATGAGCAGCGGTAAGATGTGATCTAGGTTAGCTTAAATCATCCCAATTCAAGGTCAGTAATATCAAAGCAGTTATAACGATTAAGCGAAAACATCAATGACTAAGACAGCTTCTTGATTGCCAGAATAACCAGCCTCATACAGAAAAATATCGATAATATTAATTTATCTGATTATCAACAGTGTAAGGCTACTTTTTGGAGTTTACTAAGCTGGATATACTCACTGAAAGCACTTCATAATGACGCATGCCCTATTGACGAGATTCTTCTCATGTTTTCTTTGTTTGTAAGTTAGTAATCTAGGATGCAGTGAAGATGCTAAAATTCTAGGACTATTTACATAAACCCACAACCTAAATCCGGCAAGAAAGATGGAAATGCAATGCAAACAGATAATCGTTAAATAAGATATAAGAAGCAGTAGCACACTATGGTATGAGCTAGACACAGTTACTCTACTTCTAGGATATTTATGATCCTAATACTGGTTTATACTCTGCGATATGTTTTTTTCAGAAATTAATCCAGATGGCTAGGAATAAATTTTACAGAAAGCGTAAGCCGAGTAAATCAGAAAGACAAGAGACGATTTTACATATTACATCACCTGTTTATCCGAAGCCATTTATGATCTTTATCCTGAAATGAATTATGAGAGACTGATTAAAATTTTTATAACACATACGAAAGATGCCTACACCAATGCATCATATTCGCTATCTCAAATTTTTTAACAGCAAGTATTATCATGCATCTACTAACGATTATCTGTAGTTTTCAGAAAGGATCATACCAAGCCAATAACACTCTTGATATAACTATGCATTTGATGCCAGCAATGACTGAAAGTATGCTTACAGATGAATTCGTTACCTATATAAGGATCTAGGTATAATCCAACGTATTCTTATCTCAACAACCTTGATAAATATTAAAGATAACTTTGCCGATAGACTTGACAATACGGACAAATTGATTATGGACGGAATAAATTTCTTGAGAAACATGCTAAAAATGTCAACTAACGGATCAGTTTATCTATCAAACGAATGCTTTCCTGCGTCAGTTGTGCTATAAGCCATCCTGATCCTAGCGGCTCTGTTGTGCATTTTTCTGAATGTTTTTAAATCTCTTTTTCTAGCAATGCTATAACTTAAAAACCTGCAGTTCATGCGGCATCAAAGCTACTTAGTATTGGTTAGTTAAGATAGCAGATCTATATCTTATAAGACTGTAACTAACAACACATTATTTTCACTCTATTCACAATCTTCTTTTTGCTTTTTTCAAAAATAACTAAAAGTAACTCAACGCTATATTTCATACAACTCCACTTGTACTATGTTAAGTAAGCACACAAAATATGGTATCAAAATTGCTATCTTTTGTGCCTTACGCGTTTATTCTCGACAACTAAATCAACATCTAGATGTTCATGTTTCTATCAGTCACCTGTGGAGGTCTGAATATTAAAGATGATGTCCTAAACTGTTTTTCAAAAAAGAGTAGACGAAAATTTTGCGTAGCGTTGTCATCTAGATGACACATCACAGGTATGACCTGATAAATTTCACTAGTCTTTTTTTAATCTTTGGCATATCTGAGACAGAAAGAGCAGTAGCAGCATTAGTTAAATGGCACAGTACTGACGTTACTGAAAAAAACTATATTTCTCTAAAAAGACGAAAGTGCTGTAGAGATGTGGCCATAGTGTAAAACAACTCTAATGGGACCTTAAATTCTCCTGGTATCTTCGTCAAAACTACGGTTTTCTTGAAAAAAAGTGGTTATACATTATTTCCATAACTAGCATACTAAAGCAGTAGCAATAAAAGATATACTGACGCAAGAAGAAATTATTGGACGCTATATCAAGTATGTTTTTGCTAGGCATGTTAAGATGGTATGTTACTACATTTTTTTGTTGAATCATGAACGAAGTTCACTATTACCAAAAGTGTATTAAAGGAAAAGTATATAAAGGAGCTTAAGAATAATTGCTCGCAAAAAAACTAGAAAATCCATGATTTATCTTTCTGATGAAAGAATCTTTGCACACAGATTAGTATAAATACATTCTTTTATGCCTATAAACGACTACTTTTTATCGACACTCAGCTTGGCTTAGCAAGCACGGAATTGCTATCAGAAAGATATATAAATAGGAAAAACATTGCTTATTAATCATACTTATTGTTTTTTTCCTAAAATTAATGTGCATTAGGTTAAATAATACACACTTAAATGAATTTTTACTTATAATAATAGACTCAGTAAACTGATGCTATTCCATTTTAGCAAAAAAAGATGATTTTGGTTTCCAGTTAAAGAGCAATTTAATATCCATCCAATCAAGGATATGTGGTTGGGTATTGAACACATTTTTGATTGTTGCTGTGGTCAAAGAAACAATAGAGCTGGTTCCTTTTTCTCAACCATAGCCGAAATATAGAGATTTATTTGCTATGCATAAACACTTTTCCGTTTTAACCAACAGCATCACTGTTTTTATATCGTGCTATGATGGCCAATTAGATTGCCTGGTAATATCAGCACATCATGATATATAAATGGCTAGCGTTAGACAAACCTAGCAACAGCTCTAGTGGTCAAGCAACTCTACATCCAGCTATCACTCCAACCACCACACATGACTGTTAAACAACTGATAACCTTTCAGGATAAGCTAGTCACATGAGTCTTACTGCCTATAAGGCTATGAAAGTTAGACCACGTACTTGGCAAAGATATCTAGCTCCAGTAGCTGAGCTAGAAGTATAGCAAAACTCATCATGATTTACAATGTACAACACGTAATTAGTACTCTTCGTAACTAGTACGCTCATTGGTAACAATATTAACCATTTAGATGGTATTCGCGCATACCTGCTGCACATATAGCTAGATGCGCAACTCCAACAATACATCTCTTGTCTGAACTGTGGGAAAAAAGGGTGGTGGGGGCAATGGCTTAGTTCATTTGAAATTTCTAACAAGGTGAAGTAGTTACCAGAATTTCTAGCAACATAAATAGAAACCGTGGTTTATGGTAAAAGCGGCAGTGGCAAGATGCGTCTGGCCCATTCTATCTGTCTGGCAGATAGAAAAATAGGTACTTATAGCAACACCAACAAAACGCTGAATAATTTTAACAACTTTCTTGAAAAACTCTCTTGCTATAGAAGCAAAAAACAGTTTAGTCATGTAAGTATCGATATTAAAAAATTTTTAATGCAGAAAAAAATCACTATAGATTTTACTGATTAAATAGATGATGAATACCACCATACAAACCTATCTGGTACAAAAGAGTTACAAAGAAATGGCTATGCAAGATGATACCTAACGCGATAAGGCGTTATTGCCAAATACAGCAAAATTTTAGTTTTGGTGATCTGTTTTTCTATAATTAAGCTGATATGCTTTATCCGTTCAATACTGCTAAATATAAGCAACTACTGGCTAATTAGCTCACAAGCTAAGCCATAAACTTGCCCATGATAATGATGTATTACGTAGTAAATATAAAAACTCTTAAATCACTGATTGAGCAGATGAAAAAGCTTGGTATAGCTACCTCAAGATTTCTCGCTAAGTCTTGATGATGTACTAAAAGCCAAGGTAGTGTTGTTTAGGCACATGGCTACTATTACATTATGTTGACGAAGCCAATACCTGGGCCAAAACGGCTACATTGGCAAATGTTCTTTGTAGAAATCATTTCTACTATAAAGTAGATGTACTACACAGCCAGCCATAAAAAAACGAATAAGCATACATATCAAAGAGACTTTTTTTCACTCCTTGTTAATATAAAACTGCATTTCATTAGTTAGCTATCTAATAATCTGTTGGATAATATCGATTCATGAATTGAAGTAACTCATTCCACTTCATCCTACCAATATTATCACAGTGAAGATGTTATCTTCTTGGGATATTCATTAATGTACAGTAATATAGTTACAAATCCTTAATTGCAGGAAAAGACTTAAAAATCTTACTGAAATACCTCTGACGAAACTACATTACTACAAGGATAAATGGTTTAGTTATCTGCGATGTATATTGAATGGATTAATTCTACTAGATTCAGCAAAAAAAACATGAATTGATTTGAAAATATTGTTTAGTAGATAGCCTCCCTACTTCTTTTTTTCAACTCATACACACTAAACATAAATATACTAAAGTGGTATTCTTGAAGCATACAAAACATTTTTACTTAATCCTTTAAATGGCTAGCATTGCATTATATCCAATCTAAAAAAGCTAAAAACACTTGAGATAAAAAAATAAAAGAAAAAATAAATCCCAGTCTTAATTACCTGAGATCAACATGGTCATTATGTAAGCGATGAGATTATTGAAGAATTTAATGCAGAGTGTGTTAAGCGTTTTCTTAAGTCGATCATCGATTAAAGAGTATATATCTGTTTCTAGGGTTAATGTAAATAGTAAAAAAGCTTTACCAGTAAGAATAAAATTAGTTAGCATCATCTAATAAGGCTAAATAATCAAAGATTTATTGATAAGGAAATTTCATACTCAAAATATGAGAAGCTATATCTGCCGATTAAAAGTATGGCATAGTAGATTCCATGCTGTACGATTATTTTATTTACTGAATTATATTAGCTTGAAGAAGATTGCTTTAAACTACAATAATTGAAATACAGACCTAACTACATATTAGTCTGCGAACAAAGCAACATAAGGTTTGCCAATATAGCCTTATTTTACAAGCTAACATCGTTAACCATTTTGTCAGTAAATTAATTAATGTTTCATTACTTTGTTCATCTCTTTCATCGAGAGAGCTAATTAATGCTATGGCAATTTATTGACAGTATAATTCAATATAAATGTGGATAATTTACTTTTCAGTGTTATCAACATTAATAATTAAAATTTCAGCACTCATGCATTTCTTTAAGTTATGCTTATTTCTGGCGTATATAGTTTCACTGATGCCGGGATATTGCTAATTGATTTTGCAAATGATTTCAATATTATTGAGATAATATGACATGAAAAAAAGTCTAGCATACAGAGGTGTTCACAAAACCAGATATTTACTTATAATCCATTACATAAACTCATCTGCAATGGCACAAAATATCTGATATCAACCCACATTGAAGCTGAATTAGAAGATCCATAATGCAATAACAATCTGAACGTTGACTTCTCGATAGGCGTCATACTCCGTCTCAGTAACGGTTATTCTCTACAGCCAACTATACAAACTAGCATTGGCAATATTGAGATTAAAATACTTAAGGTTATGGATCGTAGTGGCAACGTAATATACTTTAACAGCGTTACTACCACCTTATCTAAAGCGTAAAGAAAGCGGAGAAGAGTTACTACAATGGCTTTTTGTACTCAGCTACTATGGAATCTCACCAGTGACTTTCACAAAGCTATATGTGGGCACGCTTCTTGCTGAAAAAGAACTTGATCTATCTGAAAGTACTTATAAGCAGATTGAAACAGCAATGGTTTGAAGAGTACATGCAAATAGTATCTGCTGGATTTAAGCTATATGCGCTAAATTTATTTCTAGACCAATGCCATTTATACGATCATATCTGACAAGATGATCTATTTGCATGCTGGTCATTATCCGGGTCACTTAGCATTGATCTAATAAGCTTATTTCAGTCTAAGAGATGGTTATCAAGAGTTAGAAGCAAATTAGACCTAACCTATTAATGCCCTTTTAGCACGTAGAACTTAACCATATATCCCAGGCTTGTTGCTACGAGAAACAGTACCATTGGTGTTTAGAATGCAATAGCAAAAATATTCCCTGACATGCAACCACCAATGCTGTTGGGTACACAAAATAGCTAATGTGCTGGCTTCACCACACATAAGAAAAGAATGAAAGGGAAAGTTAAGGCTTAAATATGAGAGTTGTTGTGAGAAAGCTCTCTTTAGCTAGCAGAGAGTTGTGATGCAGCTTAACTCTATTGATATTTTGTTTGCAAGGTTTTCAGAGAAATGGCATGTATGTTCAGCCATGAAAAGCTATAGAAAGATCGAGAAAAACTGCTGGCATTCTACGACTTTCAGTTATAGCACCCAGCACTTTGCTTCAATAAGAATGATGAATATGATTGAATCGTATTTTGCGACACTAAGACTACAAAGCGGATGCTAAAAGAACTAGGTCTCGAGAAAAACAACCATTTCAATACTATTTAAGCTGAGACAGTCTCCTCAAAAAAGCTGGAAACGATTATAACGTTGAGTTTACCTACTGATCTTGGTGGCACAACCAACCTCGAATTTAAAGATAGAAGAACAGGCTTAGAAAGAATTAGGCTAAAAGTTAGCTTAAGCATCATACACCAGTTTTGCTAATAACTATTTATTTAAATAAATATACAATAATTAATCTTAGTTATGTACACAAGATTTATTAATGAAATATGGATTAATGATCCTAATTTCTACTTTGATTGATAACAACAATATATACATGATAAAAGAAAATTAATAGCGTATAGGATCATCAATTAATATATTTCGATATAATAATTTTATTTAAGAACTAAAAATCTTTGTCATAAAAATTTTGGATAAAAATTTTTTGAATATTATATCGATTTAAATTTACAAATGATTATTAATTTAATTATAAAAATTAAGTGAGGTCTTTATTGATGATATTTAAATCAATGCTTAGTAAGTCTGAATTTCAATAAATAGAAAATTTAAATCCTGTATTATAATCGAAAATTAGTTGTGCAATGTTAATTGATTAGTAGTAGCAGCCAATATTTTTGATAAACAGCTAAACGCGAAAGCGTTTAATTTCTTCATTTTTGTCTATGAATTATGAAAATAATTTTTGCTAAATTTTTCGTTGATATAAAAACCAGATCCAATTTAATGAATAAATAGGTTTATTCATCAAATTCCTATTTAAAAAAGGAGCAGACATAAATATTTATGATTTGGAGTAACTTGTTGCATTAGCTTAGCATAAACATTTCTGGCTGCTGCACGTATCTAGTATGTTAAAGATCAGATGATCTTAAGCTCTTGAATTCCTAAATTAGAAAACAATTTGGATATTATGTTATTTAAGGCAAACTATCCAAAAAGTTCTTTTTATTCAGAATAAAGTATTATTGTTAATTGAACAAAGCAAGAGCTGTTTTGCAAAAAATTAAAATTAAAATACTGTAGAAAATAGTTTCCTTTCAACCTGAAAGCATCTCGCGCTCATGATCACATAGTATTAATTTCTACTATCAGATATTATCTTTTACCTCATCACATCATTTCAGAATCACATCGTTTATTTCTTAATATTGATGATGTATTTACATGAACTACAAACATACCATTTGTTAGCATAACTAAATAATAGCAAACTGCATTATGCAATATTAGCGCAAGCAAAAGAGACAGAAGCTTTTATTGAAATTTCTTTTTATGATGAACCTTATTCGATTAGCAATTTATGAAGTAGGCATCCATGCGTTCAATCATAAAGAAATTTAAATGCCTAAGCTTATAGAACAGAAATTACTTATGTTGAAAGATGACAACTGTTTATTTGATAAAGTAATGTGATATTTTTTCCAGGTTGTGGCGGCAAAAAAATGATAATTACTTCATGGAAACAGTTTTAAAACATTACGTAACATGGTTGTGGAAGCTAGAAGCGGTATGAAATTTTTACTAGATTTATTTATACTGAAAGAGATAAAACGTAATATTATTTATTATCTTGATTGTATTAACCATGTTCTCTTCACCTTCAGTTGTTTTAATTTATCATCCTGATTTACCGCTTATAAGTTATCATGAAGAGTTTTTTAGGCAATTCATAAACAAATATGTTGATATTAAAATAAAAATTAAGTGTTTATTTACTACCAAATATTAGGTTTTATTTGATTAAAATAGAGAGTTTAATCTATTTAGCGCAGAAATTTAAAATGCTTCTGCCATAACCTGATAAGCTAAGGTACTATTTAACAAAATATTTAATAGTATTATAGTCACATTTTTTCATAATTGTTCGACAGCAAAATATGAATAATTTCTTCTGTCCTACTATTTATGCTCTGGCTAAGTCTTTAAATGTGGCACACCTGACTTCATGAATAACTTTCATTGAAGTCAATTGTTGTTTTGTTTTACAGACAGAACTAATTTCTTGAATGGTATAGATCCAGGTTCTCGAATATCTTCAATTAAATGTGTATCGTAACGTCGTGACAAGTTGTTCTTGCCAGAGCAGATAGAAGACTTTGATCATAAGTAAAAGAAGCTAAACTATGAGATGATGTATAGTCAATAACATCGCCAACAGCATAAATATTTTTATTATGAGTACGATATCTAAGATGAACTTTAATCAGACATTGATTGCAGATATGTAATATCGGTATTTTTAAAATTTAAATTATCAGTATTTCTGATATAGCTATTATGATATAATAAAGAAAGGCTTTAACCTTTTATCCAATTTCAGATGAATAATGCCTCAATCATCGGTTCCTTAGATCTTTTCATATTCTTCATTGTGGTGAATAATAAGAGCATTATTCCAAAAATAATATGATAAAACATCAGACGTTTCTTTGGTATAGAACCAACAAGAAGAAGGTAGTCTCGCAGAACGACTGCTATTGATGATATCATCTTTACCACTACCATAACCATCTAAACCACTACCATAACCATCTAAAAATTGAAGCATATTCATAGAGAATTTACCACTTGCAGAATAAGTAATAACATACTTAGATTTATAATTGAGCGTTAAAATTCAATAGCTATTGAAAATGCGTGAATGCTAAAAATTAGCGTAAGGAATATAATAAAGATAAGAGCCGGTTGTGTAATAATTTTTATACATATATAGTATTGCAGGTATCCCTATTATAAATAAATTTATATGTATGTTAGTAAACCAAAGAGGCTTCAGTGGCAAACATTCACAACCATTTCATTCATAAAACAATTCTTGTTATATATCTATTTCTTGATTAATTACTGTCTCAGATTGTTTAAACATCTAAAAACGAAAAAAGAAGAATGTAAAAGCCAGCATTTATTTATGTATAATGTATTTTGATTAAATTAGATAATTCAGTTGGCCATGTGCCGAAATGTTTTAGAAGAAATCGTTACGCATGAGTTGAACAATAACTATTGGCGCCTATTCTCTACATCATATGCACTAATATTGCAACCACTAAGGATAGTATCAAATTGAATCTATGGCATTTGATATAACCTTATTGTATAAATACAAATAGACAACTTACATAGATTGGAGTTATTAGAAAATCTAGTGTATGATAGCTAGGCTACTTTCCACTATAATGCTTAGAGAATCTGTTCTCTATTTTTTAAATTGGACGTTGTTTATAACCAGCATCACATCCACTTAAGCCAATTCTAACTTTTCTTAGAAAAGTTAAGCAGCTAAAACACAATTAAAATGGTTGTTTTTCTCAAACCACAATTCTTTTTGCATCGGATTCTTTTTAGACGCACTACCATAAAAGCCAATTTATCGGATTCGTCGTTCTTATTGACGCCTAAATCAGTATGCCGCTGACAGAAAGTCGTAGAATATCATCAGTTCTTCTAGATCTTTCTCCAACTTTTTCATCGCTGAAAATACTTATCCAAAAAAACCTTGCTAACAAAGAAATTGATGGCTTTGCCGGATCGCACAGCTCTGCTAGACAGACTTAGCAGAGCTCAGACTTAATTTTCTGTTGTACGCCTTTATAAATTAAAGGCATTACATTAGGTGTTTTGTGTGCCAAACAACGTTGGAGCTACGTGTCTCTTAAAATATATTTGCTATTGTATTAAAAAAACTAATTGCACCACATCCCATAGCAAGCCTAGTAAGATACAGTTAAGAGACATTGTTGTATGGTATTTAAAAGTTAGGCAAGTTCGCTTCTGATTTTCGACAAACATCTTAGATCGCAACTAGCTCATTATCTTCATGCTCAGTGAAGCAGATAAATGAGCAAGCCTTAAAAGGCAATGATCTTGCCTGAGATGACTAATAGATGCCCTATCAGGCAAGAAATAAACATGGCGTGATATCGCTTAAATCCACATATGGAGCATTACCTATACTATTCAAGCCATGGCTATTTCAGTCTCTACTGAGTACTAAACTAAGAAAGGACATGTGCTTTTTTACCGATGGAAGCTTCACCTCGATTCCGAGCTTAGAGTAAAACTTATCAAAAGAAAATGACATCATATCTATTACATATGTTCTAGGAACTATTAGCTGCTTTTTGCACCCTTTATAGAATTCACTAGCAACAAGCTGTTAAAGCATATTACTTTTTCGTTGCGATCCATAATCTTAGTCACTTTAATCTCAATATCGCCAATACTAGTCTCTATAGTTCACTGCAAAAACTAACCGTTACGAACGACATCATGACTCATATTGACAAGCAGATCGTTTCAAGCATGTTATCGCAGCATGCTTCAAGCTTAGTTTCAACGTTGTGACTATCAGCTTCCTGCCAGCATTGCGGATGAATTTATGCATGGATCATAGATAATATCTAATTTCACGTATATCTGTAAGGTAGAGTTTTTATGGCATATTATCTTTTTGTTATTAAAATAATACACGAAATCAATCACAAGAATATGCTAGCATGTATAAAACTGTATACAGGAGAAATGAGTATAATTTTTAGATTAATATTATCTTCTTTAATCAAGCTTAAATATAAGCTTTATCCTTTGCATTTTAATAATAAACAAAAATTCCTTATATACTAGTAAAACTTAAGGACACTGCAACTATGTTTAAATCTGGTATACTAGCCACTAGTTGTATTATTATTGAAGAGGTATATTAATTACTGTGAGTAATATTACAGGTGTCAGAGCAAAACAGAAAGAAAAAACACGTCGTTCTCTGATAAAAGCGGCTTTTAGCAAATTAAGTGCTGAGCGTAGCTTTACTAAGCTTAGCTTACGAGAAGTTACTCGAGAAGCTGGTATTGCACCTACTTCTTTTTATAGACATTTCCGTGATGTTGATGAATTAGAATTAACAATGGTTGATGAAAGTGGTCTTATGCTGCGTCAATTAGCACATCAAGCACGACAGCGTATTGCAAAAGGCAGAAGTATTCTTCAAACATCTGTTGCTACTTTTATGGAATTTATTAGTAATAATCCAAATGCATTTCGATTTTTGTTGCGTAAACGTTCAGGCACATCAGTTGCATTGCGCTATGCGGTCACAAAAGAAATTCAGCATTTTATTGATGAATTAGCCCACTACCTAGAACAGGAAAGTAATATGCCTAGGTATTTTACTGAAATACAAGCAGAAGCCATGGTTACTATTGCATTTAGTGCTGGGGCAGAAGCATTAGATCTTGATCAAGAAAAAAGGCAACTTTTAGAAGAGCGATTAGTTTTACAGCTTAGAATGATATCTAAATGAGCCTATTATTGGCATCGTCGTCGCGAACAGAAAAATATAATTTCAAATTATATATGATTTTTGCAGTAAACCAGAAATTTAATTATTTATTGGTATTTTCTATATTAGCTTTAAATAATTATTAATGTTTTAAGCAAATTGCTTACATCAATATTATTGTAATATTTATTGCTTAGATTAAAAATGATATTAATCATCACCAGATAAATTCTTTTCTATTATTAGTTATAAAATAAAACGCCATTAAAAATATGGTGTTTTTATCTAATTTAAATAAGCTATTTTCTCAAGAAAAGTATATTCGATATGCTTGGTATAAAAAATTGATCAAATAATGCTAATCGATGAATTTTATGGATTTTATTGAGTATATTTAGATTGCATCTTAT
>JBHEQW010000057.1:0-29516 GCA_046530935.1 Arsenophonus sp. | reverse complement strand
AAGCAATAATAAAGTCAGTCTAATTATTGGTGTAACTAATGATTTGACTGCTAAAATAAAGGCTGGTGATTTAATTTCATTTGTTGCTCAGCAAGTAGGTGGAAAAGGTGGTGGTCGCGCTGACATGGCTCAGGCAGGCGGCTCTAATATAATAGCACTTCCTGCTGCATTGGCTTCAATTGAAGAGTGGGTTAATTCGCGATTGATATAAAATTATCAATGATTGTGGGTTGTTGATAACTTAATTACACAATCTTTAACAGATTTTTTAAATGATCTAGGTATAAAATTATATTTTTAGATATAAAATTAGTATGATAATTGCTTTATATTAAATAATTTAGGTGAATATCATTATTTTACATTTTCATGGTGTGCGATTAATAAGCGTGGGAAAAGATAGATAGAGACCACCACCCGACTTTTTTAAATTTTCAAGGAGCAAAGAATGCTTATTCTGACACGTCGAGTTGGTGAATCACTCATGATAGGCGATGAGGTAAAAGTAACGGTACTAGATGTAAAAGGAAACCAAGTACGTATAGGGGTTAATGCACCAAAAGAAGTTTCTGTTCACCGTGAAGAAATTTATCAACAGATCCAAGCTGAAAAAAGTCACAAAAAATAATCAGTAATTTTTAGCAAAATGGTTTACTATTAGGTATAATATGTTAATTATATATAGAATGAACTATCTTTTAAAGAGTCATTAGTAAAAAATTAGTGTATGATGTGCTTCTAGCAGCTACCTCTCAGTCTAATGCTTTGTTACCATGTTTCCATAATTAAATTGGACGTTATTTGTTACCAAGATCAGAGCAACTCAAATATCCTTACCAGGTTCCACCTTTTCTGAGCATACTGTAGCAGCTTAAATAGATCAAAATGGATGTTTTTCTCAAACCACAGTTCTTCCAGCGTCGAATTCGTCGTTTTTATTGATCCACAGTATTCTGACAGAAAGTCGTATAGGATGCCAACAGTTCTTCTTGATCTTTTTTAGCTTCTTAATATATAAATGATACTTTGCTAAAAACATTGCAAACAAAATATCAAGAGCTTTATTAGCAGCATCGTTGTTCTTCACTAGCCATACATTTCGAATCTAAACTTTAACTTTCTGTTGCATGCCTTTAGAAAGTGTAAATGTAGCCAGAACATTAGCTATTTTGTGCAGTTAATAGTATTGTTGCTGTGTGTCTTGAGAAGGTCTTTGCCATTAGATTTCAAAAATCAAAGGCAGTTACTACCAAGCCTGGTAGATACTGTTAAGGCACGTGCTAACGCAGACCATTAAAAAATTCTGCGAAGTTCGCTTCTAACTTTCGATAACTATCTTCAACTGCAACTAATACTTTACATCTACGCTTAGTAACGTCAATAATGATAAATCAGCAGGAAAAGGCAATTATATTGCCTAAGATAAACGTATATGCCATCAGCCAAGAAATAAAAGTAGCATATGTATTACTTAAATCACGCAGGCACTAACATTTGCTATGCTCTTCAACCTATTCCTCTTTAAGTCTACTAATGGTACTAGCAGAGAGCTGCTTATGCGATTTTTTATCAAAAAGCAATACATGGACGACACGTAAAAATTATCTGTATGGATATTCCTAGCCATAGGTGCTAGCCAATGCTAGCAAGTCTTCGAGATTTGTTGCACCATGCAGAGTAAGCCTGTAGCAATGAGATCTGTTAAATCATATTCCATTTCCGCTTTGATCCATGACATTAGGCATTTAATTTGAACATATCGCCAACATCACTCTGTATTGTTAGCTGTGTGAAATAACAATTATTATGGAAGACAGCATAAATATTGATATACCCATCGACAAATCGGCATTTACATATTGTCGCAGCATAGCTTCAAATTTAGCCTCAATGACACTGATTATATCACTTACATAGCACAATTACAGATCAGTTCATGCAAGAAATCAAAGCTAATATTTAATTTGACGAATACCTCTAGGGTAAACTTTTTCATGGCATATTATCTATCTGTTGTTGAAATCATTCATAAAATAAATTAGAAGGATAGGCAACCATATCTCATAATTTTCATACACAAGAAATAAATATAACTCTTAAAACATAGCACAAAATATTAAAAACAGCTTATTGCAACACATCAAATCGCTTATTAGCCATTCTCTTGCGGTACTATTACACTATATCGGTATAATGTGATTTCACAAGGCAAGTTATTAAAAAATGCCTTGAAAAACCTATCAACTCGATATTATCATAGTTAGTTTGACAAGAATGCCTATCTGGATAGATTAACATGAATGAGTGTATGCAACACCTGACATAAATTAGCTAAAGTTGCTATTATTAGTGGTTTATAATATGAATTATTAGGCAATACTTACCAAGTATCATTATACTTATTTAATAAAGCTTTATCATCAAATGATATTTGTGCATTGATGCAAAAAAAAATTGCCTGATGAATTAACTTATAGTCATCCTTAATTAAGGATAACATTAATGAACAATACCGCATTATTATTGATTGACCTACAAAATGATTTTTGTAATGGTGGGGCCCTAGAAGTCTTAGATAGCAAAAGTATTATTAATACAGCTAATATTATTATCAGCTACTGCCAGCAACAAAATATTGTTATTATTGCAAGTCAGGACTGGCATCCTGCTAATCATTTAAGTTTTGCTATCAACTCAGGAACTAAGGTAGGCTCGGAAGGTAACCTTAATGGCCTACGCCAAATTTGGTGGCCAGTTCATTGTGTGCAACATCAGAAAGGAGCACAATTCCATCCAGATCTTAATCAGTCAGCCATCAAGAAAATTTTTCAAAAAGGGATCAATCCTACAATTGATAGTTATAGTGCTTTTTTTGATAATGATTATCAACATTCAACCCAGCTAGATCATTGGCTAACAGAAAATCAAATCAAATATTTATACATTATGGGATTAGCAACAGATTACTGCGTAAAATTTACCGTCTTTGATGCTGTACAACTAGGTTATCAAGTAACTGTTATCCAAGATGGTTGTAGGGGGGTCAATCTTTATCCAGAAGCAAGTTCTAATGCATTACAAGAAATGGTATTATTTGGTGCTAAATTAATAACATCTTCTGATTTACTCACTCAATCTATTGATTATACTTATGTTCCTAGCATAATAAAAACTAATCAATTATTATCATAGAATAAATTTTAATTAATGCCGTTAATTATTAAACGACATCTTTGATGTTTAGGTTATCTTTTGTTTTTAACATGATATTACCATCCGTATAACATGTCCAACACCAATCATATATTTCGCATTACGATTATGATCTAGCATGGCGAAAAGCAATAACAGCTTCTCTAGCGTATTTTCTTTTTTTTCATTCGTTAACACGCAACACCATAAGACAAGATTAGCCAGCTCACCAGACAATCAATAATCGTTTATAAATAGCAACTATCATTAAATCAACAAAATCATTAAGCTCCAATATTAACATTTCCTCTTTTTTATTTTGAATCTATATATATTTCATCCAGTAAGCTTTACTTAACCCTCAGTTACTTCTCTATATTATTAATCAGCAACAATTAATGCGATAGAATTAATGAAATAACGTTACTAAATTTATTGTTTTGTATCGGCAAAAACATGGTATAAATGCGCATTACAGTAACGGCAACGCACATTAATCCGCTGCGTTCAATGTGGAAAATCATTAATATAAATAACTGCTTGATCATTTATCTGTTGATAAACCTTAGCTAACTACACAGTCAGCACAAATTTTAATTGCAATACAAAAAGTAGCGCATGGCAAAACAGATATACTATAAATACATCTCGTTGAGAAAGTATTTATTTAGTTATATTGTCAAAGGTTGTTTACTTTGCCGCAGAGAAATTTGTAGTTACGTTTGCATTTTTCAATTATTCTAATTTCAAATAATCTATTCCAGATTATATGATTTCATAAATAAAACAACATTACAACATAGAATTTGCTCAGCAATCCTTTTAATAGACTTATATAACTGTTCACAATTTAAATGTAAAATTCCTTACTAATAACTCTCTGTTTATCTAATCTTACAAGATGATAGTGACTAATTTAATGATCGGTGGTAAAGGTTTCATACCATTTAGCTCCAGCCAAGCAAAGGATGGGCTATTTATTGATGATTGGCTTAAGAAAACAGCTAACACACTTTGCATTAAACTCTTCAAGAATCTCATTGCTTACATTATACCGTATCGATCTCAAGCGATTAATATCACGATTTGCGTTCTTTTCTTCTTTTTATCTCCACAATCCTTGCTGATTTTCTAGCTTTACTATGTGGAATATAAGACTTCCATTTAAAAAATTTATAGGAACTATTTCATCAACTTTAACAATACTATTTAATGTATTGTATTTATGTTGTCTTTAGCAGCTGATCCAAGTAAGCAGATGATAACATCTAAACCATGTTTTTAAATTAATTCATGTTTGTTTTTCTCATTCTTATAAAATGAAGCTATTCAACAGACATCTCAGATAACTAAACCATTCATCATTATGATGTAGCTTTGTTAGAGGACTCTTCCAATAAGGTGTTAAATGTTTTTCTGTAATCGTTGGATTGAGTTATGATCATTTATGCTATATTGAGTTTCTAAGATTGCAATATAATATTGATGACTTATTTTGCAAATTGTTTCAATCATGGTATGGGGATAATATGCCATGGAAAAGTTTAGCATATAGCTATCCATGAAACCAGTTTATTACCTCTTTACCTCTGATTTCTTGCATGAACTCATCAGTAATGGTTTTAAGCAGCTGATCTACCGTTGTTGAAGCTTAGCTCTAAGCCATGCCGCAAGAATATGCTAAACGCCGCCTTCTTGTATATCGCCATGTGTTGTTGTCCGCAATAGTTATTTACTACATAGAACCATACAGATTAGTATTAGTGATTTTTAAATAAAAGCGTCTAAGATCAGGAGATCGTAGCGGAAATGGAATATGTTTCAACAGCTCATTGCTACCTGCTTATCTGAACATCGAAGAGTTGCTAGTATGGCTGTACATGCAAAACATATCCACCTATGATTTTTAGAAAGCTCTTATATGTTGGTTCTTGGTGAAAAAACACATTGTTTTTTTTCTACGGTACTAATTAGCAAACCTAAACAACAATGACTTAAAGAGCAGAGGCAATGCTTCCTGCAAGATTTAAGCGATACTCTTTACATTTATTTTTTATCCGATGGCATATATAGAGTTCTATCAGGCAACTTGATCCAATTTGACTGTTGGTATTATCATCGTTATTTAGTATAGACGTAAGGAGCTAGTTAGAGTTAAAAAAGGTTATCAATAGTCAGAAGAGAAATAGGCCAAGCTTTTCAATCGCATGCGCGAGCACACAGCACGTGGCTTAATCTTATCTACCAAGCTGCTTGCAAAGGTGTTGCCCTTGATTTTTGGAATATTATAATAAGCAAAAGATATTCACAGATAAGCAGCACTGACGCTATTAAGTACACAAAAAAAGCTAATGTACTGGCTTCACTCCACAAAAAGGGATACAACTGAAAGTCAATGCTGAGCTGCTGTAGGTATAACTAGCAAAAAGTAGTAATGCCACTCTTATAATATAAACATCTTTGATGTTTTATTAGCAAGTTTTTCAGTAAAGTATCCTAAAGCTATAAATAAGACAAGAAAGATCAACAATAACTGCTATCATTCTTCGACTTATTACCAAAGCACTTGGCATAAAATCAAGAACTACAAATTTGATTGAATCTATTTTTTTACAGTGAAGGTAAGAAGATAACGCTCGAAAAACTATAGTTCAAAAAAACAATCTTTTCAATCTGATTTAACATACTATAGTCTGCTCAAAAAAGCTGAAATCCGCTAATGGTAGTTTTACCTGCTGACCAAACTAAGCCGTTCTTGTAAACAACGTCTCATTTAATTATGCATAACAGATTTACGAAGCATCAGAGCTTGGTTGTAGCTTGATCTTCATATACCAAATTTGCTAATAACCCAGTATAGTTTGCAACTATATACATGTAACTTTAATGAATGCCAAATCGAATAAAATCTTCACTGTAATAATATGAGCAGAATACTAAGTAGAGTGAATTGATTCAATCTATGAATCATCATTATCCACTAGATTGTCATCTAGTTAATTAATAAAATTCAGCTTTATCTTAGCAGCAAGTGAAAAAAATCTCTTTGATCTTTAAAGTATTTGTTTTTCATGACAATCTCATTGTCAACTCTATTACATCAGTAATAGAAGATTTATACCTACTACTTTTGCTATGGTAGCCTATACCACATATAATTAGATCTATTATCAATATTCACTTAAAATTCTCATATCCAAACTGATGATAGCCAATAAAAACATTGATCCTAAGATTATTAGCCAATATAAAAAATCTACTTTATATGTCAACTTTTCTAGTAATTAACATGATTTATCTTGATGAACGACAAACTTTTTGGTATAGATAAGAATCTTGAATTGTTTTAAAAAAATAAAATATAGATGGTGGATATACTATGACTATCAAAGTAGGTATTAATGGTTTCGGTCGTATTGGCCGTATTGTTTTTCGTGCTGCCCAAGAACGTAAAGATATCAAAATCATTGCAATCAATGATTTATTAGATGCCAATTATATGGCCTATATGCTGAAATATGACTCAACGCATGGCCGTTTCAACGGTATTGTTGAAGTTAAAGATGGCCACATGGTTGTTAATGGTAAAATTATTTACTGCACAGCAGAAAAAGATCCTGCTAACTTGAAATGGAATGAAATTGGTGTAGATGTTGTTGTAGAAGCAACAGGTATTTTCTTAACTGATGAAACAGCACGCAAACATATTGTTTCTGGAGCCAAAAAAGTCGTTTTAACTGCCCCATCTAAAGATGATACACCGATGTTTATAATGGGTGTTAATCATAACACTTATAGTGGTCAGGATATTGTTTCTAACACCTCTTGTACAGCTAACTGCTTAGCCCCGTTAGCAAAAGTTATCAATGACGAATTTGGTATCATTGAAGGTCTAATGACTACAATTCATGCAACGACTGCAACGCAAAAAACCATTGACGGACCTTCAGATAAAGATTGGCGTGCTGGACGTGGTGCTTCACAAAATATTATTCCTTCATCAACCGGTGCCGCTAAAGCTATTGGCAAGGTCATTCCTGAACTAAACGGAAAATTAACAGGTATGGCATTCCGTGTTCCAACACCGAATGTTTCAGTTATAGACCTTACCGTTCGTTTAAACAAACCTACCACTTATAAAGAAATTTGCCAGGCAATCCAACAGGCAGCAAATGTTGAATTAAAAGGCATTCTTGGATACACTGAAGATAACGTTGTTTCCACTGACTTTAATGGCGATAAATTAACATCAATTTTTGATGCCAAAGCTGGTATTGCCTTAAACGAGAGTTTTATAAAACTAGTAGCCTGGTACGATAATGAAACCGGTTATTCAAATAAAGTTTTAGATTTAATTGCGCATATTATTGCTAAATAATTAGCATGATTACTACAAGCTTTCTCAGCCTCTATTTAATGAAAGCTTTTTTTCATTCTAGAAAATGAGATATACTCATTCCTGGTATATGGGTTTTTAGAGATGCAGTCGTATATACGACTGATTTATTTTTTAGATGATTTCAACAACAGAGAAAATGATATGGCATAAAAAGTCTACCATACAGGTAATATGTGTAAAACCAGAGATCCAATCTGATCTAATCCAATACATGCACTCATCTGTAATGATGCCAGGTAACTTATAATATAACCTCGTTAAGGTTGAGCTCGAAGAGATATCCTGCTACAACATGCTGAACGCTCATTTTCTTACGTGGCATATCCATCCACCCAAGTCATTCGTAAGTGTTATTTGCTACAGCAAACTTATACATCACTATAAATTAAGGATATTGAGATTAAAGTCTCTAGTGTCAGTCTGGGGGATCTCTAGCAACAGAAACGTAATATGATTCAATAATTCGTTGCTACAACATTATTTGATATGAAGCATGCAAAAATCTCAAAGAATTGTTATCATTGAGTTGATAGCTGTGCGAAGTCCATATCCAAAACCTGTAATTTTTATGGAACCACTGTATCGTTTCTTGATTAAAGAAGTACATAATCTCTCTACCAATATAATTAAGAGTTGGAATAAGAATAGTTTGAAGAGCATAAGCAATAATGCTACCTTTCTAATTAGCGATACGCGGCTCTACGTTCATTTCTTGGCCGATTGGCATAAACTGAGTTCTGCCAAGCAAGATAATCGTATTTACACCTCTTGAGTATTATCTGCGTCACTGAGCATAAATGTAAGGAGAGCTAATCACTATTAAAGATGCTTATCAAGAATCATAAGTGAACTTATGCAAATTTATCAATGATCTGCAAAGCATATTAGTACCCGTATCTCCGATAAGCTTCTTCTTGCTATGTAGTTATAGTGCTCTTGGTTTTTGGAATACAATATCAAAGATATTTTCATAGACATACAACACCAATACTTTTGATATACAAAACAGCTAATGTTATGCCTTCTATATTAAAGATATACAAACAAAATTAAGGCTGAGATTCTTTGGTGTGTGTGTGTGGGTGGAAGTTTCCATTGCTACCAGATCAAAAAGCAGTGATACCACTAATAAAAGCATTGATATTCTATTGTCAAATGTTTCAACGAAGCGAAGTATCCTGCATAGATGAAGAAACTTAAGAAAGATCGCGAAGAACTGCTTGTATATTCTAGGGATTCCTGTTAAAAGCGTAGTGAACGTCAATAAGAACAACGAATTCAATTGAATCGGATTTTTCAACAATGAATCTATGAAAATAAAGCTCGAAAACGTGGTTCGAGAAAAATAACAATTTCGATGAAATTTGAGCTAGCACACTTTTTTTAGAAAAGATGGAACCAGCTAATAAGAAGAGATTAGATCTGCTTGTTCTTGCTTGTAAAAACAATCTAATTTAATGATGGAAAACATATTCATGAAACATAAGAGTTTAACTTAGAACATGCTAAGCAGGCTTAATATTATATTCTTTTAATAATTCTATTAATTAATAAATACTCACCCATTTTGCAAAATCGAATTTTGTGATAGCATTCGCTGGTTAGATTAAAATTTGGAATCGTTTAGGAAAAATAACTGAAGTTATTAACAGCATCTAAAAGCCAGGTTTTGTTTATTTTTACGTTTGAACTCTTATAATTTTTCATGTCATCACATTCGATCCAAAGGCATTGTTAAGACATTACCGGCTCACAAATAGGTTCAACCTTGTATTCATTCTTCAAGAGTGCTATCATAATATCAAACTGAATCGCACCAACAGCACAAACAATAAAATCTTTATTAGCTAAATGAGAAAATACTTGAACCGCACCATCTTAGAATAACTAAAGCAATCCTTTAAGTAACTATTTTTGTTTTAACGGATCATACAAGCAGATGCGTTTGAACAACTAAGGCGCAAAATTTATAATAGCAATAAATTTTAATACCTTTACCACTTGGTAAAGGTATTACCAATCTGAATATCGCCATGATTATACAAGCCAATAATATCACCTGTAAACAATTCTTCAATGATATGGACGATTACATATCCATCATTAAAAATAAGTACATCTGAAATGAGTACTTCTTTTTTGTTTCTGGACTGATAAAGTTTAATACAGTTTTGATAACTACTAGAGACAATCATCTGTAAAAAAGCTATACGATTAGGATAATTTGTGTCCAAATTAGCTTATATTTTGAACAAAAAGCCAGAAAATTTTTCTTCATCAGCATTAAAAATATTACTATCAGTCCTGCCACAACATCGGTGTTGTGTCCAAATTAACCAATCATATCTTAGATATGATCAACTCCAGACAGAATTACCTAAAGCGCTGAAAAAACTGGTGTTAACTTTTATCTTATAAAATGCCTTTAAATTGAATTCATTAGAAGCACATTCTATTAGTTCAATATATTTTTGTAGATAAGCAAAAAATCATCACTAACTACTTTATTCAACTCTGTATTATTTAATTATTTAATAATAACAACTTCTTAAATAGAATTCCCATGCCTACTCCGGCATGAAATACCTTTATCACGATAAAGGTATAACCTACTTTAAATAACTTACCACAACCATTTAGCCACGTAAATCAGACTACAACAAAACGATACTAAATTTATTTTTAACCTCATCCATTAATTCCATTGAATCTCAAATATTACAATCTAATCTTTTAATAAAGATTATTATAAGTGTACTACATAACCTTATCACTTCCATTAAATTATGAGTACGATTTTCAACACCTTTATCTACATTAATCACAATCAAAAAACAATCGACTGCTGTTAAAGTACGATATCTATTTTCTAAAAATCCTTATCTCATTGCTCATCAACCAAATTAATCAAGTAATCTTGATAAGAAAATTGTATTATAGAACTATTAATCCAGATATGCTACGCGCTGCTTTTCTATTTTTACCAACTTAGATTTTGAATATCGATTTGAAACGCCAAATTTTACTGTAACTGGTAACTGCTTTTTGAAAAGGTTGTCAAAACAACAGTACTTTTTCTGTGATAATGCTTTACTCAGCATGAGGATGGAAATAATAGTAAAAGTTTTTCGCTTTGCTATTTTCTGATAAAAACTATTCTCTTTCATTATAAGCTACCAAACAACACAACAGACACAACGTTATGTATAAAAAATTAGTAAAAATTTCATACTGACAAAACCATTTTAAAAAATCATTGACTAAGTAAAAAAGATTTTTAATTAGTTAGCAAAATTAAATAGAAAAAACATCAAAAAATTATTTTAATATAAGATTTTAATAAAATCAATTAAATCAGAAGATATATCTATTACTAACTTAAATTCATTAATTGAAATGAGTTATTCTCATTTCTAGTGTATGGAAATCTAATAGAGACTAGCATATTCTGCTAATTGATTTCATGAATAATTTTAACAAAATATAGATGATATGTCATAAAAATCTACCATACAGCTATACGCAAAACCAGATATTATTACCTCTGATTTCTTACATGAGCTCATCCGTAATGCTAATGGTGCAAGACAGCTGATAATCATGGTCGTTAATAAGGTTGAGCTAGAAGCCATGATGCGATAACATTCTATCCTGTACGCTACTTTATCGACAGGCACCCATGCAGTTGTCTATAATGGTTATTTGCCACAGCGAACTATACAGAATTAGTATTGGTGATGCTGAGTGAGATTAAAGTGCTCAAGGTCATTGATCGCAGCAACAACGGAATATACTTTAGCAGTTCATTGCTACAGTTTTATTTGAAACATTAAAAAAACCATTTAAGAGCTGCTAGCATTGGATTGATATCTATACAACCCAGAATATCACAACCAGTAATTTCTATGAACCTCTGTGACGCTTTATTGGTAAAAAAGCAGATGATCTCTCTGTCAGTAATAAGGAGACTGAAACAGGAATCCTTTTAAGAGCACATTAAATTCTGCCTGCATAATTTAAGATATACGCGCTACATTTATTTTTTCGCAGATGACATAGACAGTTCTGTCATGCAAGATGATCACATTTGCCTGCTAATCATTATATCGATGTAAGCGAACATAGATGTAAAGAGCTCGTTGCTGTCTAAATACTTATAAAGAGAATAGCGAACGACTGAGCCAAACTTCTCAATAGCCTAACGAGCGCATTAGCTTAACCGTTTCTCCAAGACTTGCTAGTGAGATTTAGGGTGCCTTTGATTTTTGGAAGGCAATAGCAAAAATATTCTCAGACACGCAGCACCAACGCTGTTGAGTACATAAAACAGCTAATGAGATAGCTTAACTTTCAAAAGGCATATAACTAAAAGTTAAGGCTTAGCCATGGAAGGTCTTGCTAGCATAGAAATGTAATTCTGCTAATAACGCCATTGATGTTTTGTTGGCAAGGTTTTCACTGAATATCCTGTAGCGATGAAAAAACTGGAGAAAGATCTAGAAGAATTATTTGCATCATACTGCTTTCCGTCAAAACATGAACCTCAATAAGGATTAGAAATTCTACTTGAATTAGCTTTTATGAGAATCAGGCTAACGAAGAAGCACGGCGCTGTAAGAACTATAGTTCAAAAAAACAACTCTTTCAATGCTATTCAAACTATTACCTTTTTCTCAGAAAAACTGGAATCGATTAAAGGTATTTAACCTGCTCAGTGATCTTGGTCATAAACTTCATCCAATTTAAGGATGAAGAACGGATTTATAAAGCATCAAAATGAAAGGCAGCCCTAATCTTCATACAGAAGATTTATTAATAATTCATTGACTAACGATGGATCTGATCATCAGGATATTTTTCTCTCAACTATATTCCTCAGTATCTATAGCCATCATGCAATCAATAAGCATGTACGACAAAGCTCTATATAATCAATTCTAATAATGAATCCTGAACCAAACACCTATTTTATTCTCTGAAACGATTAGGTTTCATCCATTAATTATTACTTTTCTCTGTAGTTATCTTTTTTGTCTGGTTAGACATATTTTTTGCCATTTTATTGTCAACTTTAATTAAAGCCGTTATAGATATTAATCAGAATATAATCTACTAACTGAATAACACTTTTTTAATTCCCCAAAAACAATTGTGAGCGTAAATAATTAACAATAGATTTTAATCAGGAATACATATTAAGATAATTCAGTACAATTTTGTGATGATCAGTAGTTTTGAATTTCTCAAACACATGTTCAATCTCACCTTTTGTATTAATAAGAAAACTGAGGCGATGAATACCATCAAATGTTTTTCCCATAAACTGCTTTTTCCCCCATACACCGAATTTTTCCGCAACTTCATGCTTATGATCCGATAGTAATGTAAAATTAAGCATCTCTTTTTCAGTAAAACTGAATAACTTTTCAGTTTTATCAGTACTTATGCCAAAAACTTTAATATTAATTTGTTTTAATTTTTTCATTTCGTCACGTAATCCACAAGCTTGGATCGTACATCCTGTAGTCATTGCTTTAGGATAAAAATAAATCAAAATTCGTTGACCGAAATAATTAGATAAATCAATTATCTCGCCATATTGATCAGGAAGTCTAAATTGTGGGGCCTTATTTCCAGCTTTCAATGAACTCATTAGATTTTCTCCATTTAATTTTATATGTTATTGAAATTTGCTGATAAAACTAATTATGTATTGGATATTTGTAATTTTATGCACAATTGTTTAATTCTATTTTAATAATTTATTTATCATAATAATAAGATGATTGCCATTTATATGAATTTCAATTCATTCATAATATTTATTTATTGTTGGTTGTATTTTTAATACCAGTTCGGTTATGTTAAAATTTATGAATAATAAATAGTATTATTAACAAATCTAATGTATAGTGAGCAAACTGTTATGCTGTATGATGATTCGTGAATATGTTCTGTGTCATTAAATTAAACGTTGTTTAACAGCAGGAATTAAGCAGGGCTAATCTCTTATTTAGTAGTTAGCAAGTTTCATCTTTTCTGAGAAAAGTGTAGTAGCTTAAATAGCATTGAAAGGCTTGTTTTTCTCGACATACAGTTTTCTTCGCCACTCAGCTTCGTGACTTACTGTCGAAAAAGCTGATTTAAAATATGATTTTCTGTTCTTATTTGACCACCAGCTCCCCATTGAGCTGACTTAAAGTCATAAAATGGAAAGAATTCTTCTCGATCTTTCTTCAGCTTCTTCATCGCTACATGATTTTCTGTAAAAACATTGCAAACAAAACGTTAAAGTATTTATTAGTGGAATCGCAGAGCTCTATGCTAAATAGATCTCGAGCAGCTCTCATGCTTAACTTTCTTTTGGATGCTTTTATCGAGTCAAGACACAACATTAGCTCTTTTGCATACCAAATAGAATTGGTGTGCATCTCCTGGAATACCATTGGCATTTCATTCTAAAAACCAAAACACCTTCCTCTCCCAGTAGCAAACTTAAAAGATACTATTAAGCTAACGCACTCGTATTGGATTGAGAAGTTTTACCCAGTACGCCTCTAACTACCTATAAGCATTTTCGACAGTAACTAGCGACTTATATACATGTTCTATAACGCAGATAATAACCAGCAGGAAAAGGCTACATCTCTCCATGATAGGAGCTGGTATTATGCTATAAGCCAAGAAATAAAGGTAGCACGTATCGATTAAATCACACAGGCAGCATTGAATATGCTCTTCAAGCTATTCATGTTTCAGTTTTTTGACTACTGGTATGGAACTTACATCTGCTTTTTTACCAATAAACCCAATAAAGGTTTTATAAAAATTACAGATTATGAGCTATTGAGCTAGCATAAATATCAAGCCCATCCTAGCAACTCTTCGATGTTTTTTGCATCCTTCAAATAAGGCAGTAGCAACAAACTATTGAAGTATATTCCGTTGCCACTTCGATCCATGTGACTTTAAACACTTTAATCTAAATATCGTCAATATCCGTGTCTGTATAGTTCGCCGCAGCAAATAACAGTTACAAATGACTACATGAACTCCAGTTGATAAAGTGGCGTACAAGACAATGTTGTCACAGAAGAATTTTGAGCTAAACATCAACACCTGCTCCTATTAGCTACCTGGCATCATTAATGAATGAATTCATGCAATGGATTACAGATAATATCTGATTTCTCGGATGCCTTGTATGGCAAACTTTTTTTATAGCATAATCATCTCTATGAGATTGAATAATTTATAAAATTAATCATCATTAATAGCAGACATCTCTGAAACTCCATACATCAGAAATGAATATAACTTTTAAAAAGATAAACCTAGTCTAAAAAAACTGATTGATTATCATATCAATAATGGTACAAATGGAGAATCAGAAACACTTGATCATAGCTAGCACTTAGATGTGTTATTGTTTACATTAGATGACCATGATGGCAAGAATTCCAATTCTTGCAGGCAAGAGATCTAATGCCACAAAACAAGCTATTGTACTAACTAAATCTTTAGAAAAGATAGGTGTTGTTGTCTGTCTGTAATAGATTAGCGTAATAAACATTTACAAGAAGGACTTTATCAAAATTTTAAAAGCATTTCTAATCAGACAAATTTATAGTAAATATTATACAATATTCCTTCTCGCATCAGATGTAATTTATTGCATAAGACAAATTGCTAAATTAGCAAAGTTAGGTAATATTGTTGCTTTTAAAGAAGCCTATGTTGATTTAAGTTGTCTGAACCACAATAGCAGATTAATTAATGATAAAAAATTTTTTGCTTATGATGTGGTGATGATCTAACTGCATTAGAATATATACAATTAAGCCAGGTGGGAATGGTAAAATTTTAATAATAAGGCAATATTGACCCCAAGTCTTAATACCTGAATATACAAATTAGAGTTAACAAAAAAATACGCCGTAATGCATAAATTAAATTTTTCACTAAGTGAATTGTATTCATCAATTATTTATCAAACATAATCTACCCATTAAAGTTAGATTGACATGCTATCAGTTAGGCCTTATTAATTCTGATGCATTGCACTTACTTATGACACCATTAACTCCGAGAAGTCAGATATAGAGGTATATAAAGACACTAAAGATCCATGATTTATAAAAAATTTAGGAAAATATAATGGCAACATTATTGCAAAAATTAAAAGTTATTAAGCTTGCAGGTGTCTCACTTGCTGTATTTTTGGTAGCTTGCACAACTAATCAACGTTATAATCGTCAAATAAGTGGTGA
Organism: Arsenophonus sp.; assembly: GCA_046530935.1. Lineage (GTDB taxonomy): Bacteria > Pseudomonadota > Gammaproteobacteria > Enterobacterales > Enterobacteriaceae > Arsenophonus. The sequence goes on along the minus strand of JBHEQW010000057.1, from coordinate 13,655 downwards.
TGAATCATATTTAAATACACCTCAGTTAAAGAATTTGATAATTCCTCATGGGATATACTTATCATTACAAAATAGTGAATATGATATCCCGTCAGCTAACCAAAATGGTGCTGTAGGTAAAGCATTAGATATTCGCCCTCCTATTCAAATACTTTCGTTACTCAATGATACACATACCGAAAATAGTCTAACAGCAAGCCGGTTATTTTTAAAAAATACAGCTGAAAACAGCAACATTTGGCCGCAAATTAATGCTATTTTTCAACAAAAAATGATTAAAATAAGACAAAAAAATAATCTTAACCAATCCTTGATTACAGATTGGATTACTTGGCCACGAGGAGATGAAGATATTGCTATACAAACTCGGCAAAAAACTCAGCTGGTTCGACAAAACAATCAAATAATTATCACTGTAACTAATGAAGGTATAAAGCATGGTGAACAAAACATCACTGATCCGCTAAAAATACAACGCTATAATATTTTAATGCTAAATGAACTTATTGATTCAATAAATGAACTACGTAATAACAGAACCAGTTCTGATGCAGAAGATCGTTATTCCATTATTGATGTGCAAACTGCTAGTGACACCAGTGGATTACCTCAAATCATTGTGCTGGCGCCTTATAATATTGTTTGGGATAAATTACCATCTGTACTTGAAAGAATTGGTATACAAGTTACTGATCGTAGTTATTCGATTGGATTAATTAACTTTACTTATAATGGTATAAATGATAATGCTTGGCAAGCAATTGGTCTCGATAATCCATCTATGGCAAAAGGTGATTACAAATTGCAAGTTGGCGATATGAATAATCGTAGTAGTCTGCAATTCATGGCTGCAAAAGGTGTAATCTTTACACAAAAACAAAATGATAAAATGGCCGTAGTATTAAAAGCACTGTTTAGTAACATTAGCAGTAATTAATTAATAAAACTAAGTTTATTAGGATTACATATAACCTAATAAGGCAGCTTATATAAATAAGAGTATTAGCAAATCTAGTGTATGGCTGGTGTAGTCATGAGCTACGTTCCACTATGATGCTATGTAAATCTGCTCTCCCTTCCCACTCCTTAAAATTGGAGGTTTATTTAGCAAAAGTTGTGGCACAGATCACATCTCTTTAATCGCTTCCAAGCTTTTCTGAGCAGACTGTACAAGCTTAAAAATAACACTAAAATAGTTTTTTCTCTAACCAGATTTCTTCACGCATGAGCTTCTATAGCCTAAAGCCTAACTGTCGAAAAAACAGATTCAATTAGATTCCTTATTTTTGTTGATACCTAATGAGAAGAAGTAAAGTAGTTAGAATGCCAGTAAGTTCTTATTGATCTTTCTACAGCGTCTTCATAGCTTTACGATAACTTTGCTTAAACCATTGCTAAAAAAACATAAAGGCCTTTATTAGCAGTATTGAAGCTATCACTCGTGCTACAACATCAGAGACCAACCCAGCAAGCTCAACCTTAACTTTTACTTGCATGTCTTTGGAAAACAAAGACAGCATATTAGCTGTTTTATTTACCAAATAGCGTTTGATGCATATCTGAGAATATCTTTGCCATTGCATTCTAAAAGCTAAAGATACGATTAAGCCACGTGCTTGCAGGCAATAGGCAATTAAGAATTTCTACCTACTTCGCTTTTGATTCTCAATAACCATCTTAAACTCCAACTAACTCCTTACATCCATGCATAATGACGTCAATAATAACCATCAGCAGATAAAGGCAATCATTTTGTCTAAAATAAAACCGTATATATTATCGATCAAGAAATAAACGTAATACTCTATCTCTTAAATCACGCAGATTATACCATTGCCTGTGCTCTTAAAACCATTGCTATTTCAGTCTCCTGATAGTGTACTTGCAAAGAGGACCATATGCTTTTTTAGCAAGAAGAGCTCTACAGTAGTCCATAAAAATCATCTGTGGAGACACCTACCATAAGGCAGCAGTAGACCATAGTAGCAAACTTATTAGCTTCAGCTTCTTTTTGCACGCTTTAGATAATGCGGTAGCAACGACTTCTTGAAGTATATCCCTTTGCCTCTGAGATACCTGGCCTTAGGCACTTTAATCTAAAGATTTCTAATGTTCTGTATACTTTATTGTGACAAATAACCGTTACTGACAACTACATGGACGCCTATCGACAAAGTAGAGTACATGACATGATATTGTCGCAGCATGGGTTTCAATTTCAAACTCAACTACGCTGCTTATCTGCTGCCTGCCAGGCATTACAATTAGGTATGGAGTTCATGCAAAAATTACAGTTAATATCTAGTTTTTATGACCACATATACTCTAAGGTAGATTTTTTCATGCCAATATCATCTATATGATATTTAAATTATTCATTAGTTCAATTAACATGATAATATACCAGCATTCTCGAAATCCTACATACATTAGAAACTACTATAACTCGCACATTTGCCAACATAGCCTTTTAAAATTAGTAGCTTAGTGCGATAAGAAAGATTAAATTGTACTTTAAATAATTTTTTATTAAGGCGCTTCTTAAGGCGCTTGTCAAAAAAGCAGATATATCGGAATTGCTAGAATAGAAACGATGAACAGTTACGTGCAGCACATTAATTGACCATTAGGCATTTTCCATTGCTTGTGCAGCGCCTTGCGTGATCGCGTTTCTGCGCTATTTCGTGATACACGTCACCATCAAGTTATAGAATTGTAAGTAATGGCTGCCAATATATTTAAAATTATTTACATGATATGTAAAAATACAGCATATTTCAAACGTCCACAGAGCTGATCTTAAAAGGATTATACACATTGCACCTGAGGATAATATTATAAATTAATATGATATTTTTGACGAGTAGCTGTTTATCCATCTAGTTATGGTTAGTTTTTAGGCATATCATCATGCAGTCAGAAGTAGTTAAGCTCAATATACTCAGAGTTTCAAGTGCATGCAATTATTTTTACATCGTTATTAAGATTCAGGGTATATCCATTCACTGTTAATCACGCCAAGCAGAACAAGAGGTCTTATGGAATCTCCAAAAACATAATTAAACTTTTATTTCGTAGATAAATTTATCGAAAACTTATATATTGACCTGATCACAATGCAGAAAAGAAGTGCCATTAAGAATGATCTATTTGCAGACAAGTATCACCTATAGACGATTAACAAGTTGCTCAATTCTTTAGTCAAGATTGAAACCTATATAGACTTTGTGCATGTGGCAGATAGCACCATATCAAAAAAAGGACGTTAGTTATTTTCAACTGAGACCATAGTTAGCATTTTAGTCTTAAAGCTTATTTCTATACTGCTGTCTGATGAAGCAAGTGCAGCAATTACGGGCCTTTAATAACAGATGAACATCAATGGCTTCTATGGGCTTTCTCAATGCCATAACAACAATATCCATTTGTCCTTACAGTGTTGCAGATCCTACCAGTACTAGTTATTGGCCATTCGAGAACAGAATTAGTTAAGCAGACACTACAACTATTTTTAATGGTGTGATCTCAGAACTGATAAAGAAAAGCTTTATAGTTCTAGGAATGGAAAAATCATTGATGCCACCTTTCTGCTTCATCAAAACTCCTCCAGTTTGCAAAGCACGAAAATGAAGAAGTCAAGTAATAAACGATGCCTGCTCATTAAAAATATACAAAACAGCGAGAAAAAGATTTAAATACCATATGGGCCAAAAAACACAGTAAGAGGCATTATGCTTATAAGCCTCTAGATAACGATTGATAACAAGTATAAGTTTATCAGAAAATCATCACTGGGATGATACCGCCACACCAAATCTACTACAATCAGAATTTAGAGATGGTCACTGACAAGGTCAATATCAACAGCAATATTTACAGCGACTGAGCCTCTACTTATGTAGAGCCAACAAGCTTGCCTGAAGAAAAATGCCTATAGAAGCTAAATTCAGAATAAATGCAATCGAAATAAACCCTTCTCTAAGATTCGTCAAATTGGAGCACAGAACACTAACCAAGATCGAAAAGATTAGAGCAAACGCACACAGCTTAAACATGCATTCATGAATATGGAACAAATAACTAGAAAAGTGATCCATATTTTATTAGGCAGATAGGTCCTAACTTTGCGATAACTCTGATTGAAGAATTTTACAAACTAAAAAAGTAGTTAGCATAGTTTTAGCTAGCATATAGGAGCGTTGTTTTCTAACGCTGAAAATGGACAAAATGATACTATCCATGGCAATGGATGCTTAGAATTATTAGTGCCAGGATAATTAAAAAACATCTAATTATTTAGAAACAAGATTGATATTCGTTGAAAATTTTAAGTTTTTCTAGGCACCACTTAAAATACACCACAAGATACAACCAGGAATTATTAATAAATCGTTAGCTATAATGGCCAACTTCTTACAATAACGCCAAAATTCCAAATTAGCAGGCAATGGTTTCTACACACACCTCATCTCGTGTCGTGTTAGCCATATTCGATAATCTACTCATTATTAATAATAGATTTTAGCCATGTGAGGAATATTGAATATTGATTTATTTCATTAGCGATCTCTGTTTAGCGTTCAGAGACACTGTTGAGAGGACTAGTCATCATCATTTCATTAAATGATTTACAACGTTGGATACACCTGATTTGAATGTAAACTACATATACTTTTACCAGCAAGCCTCTCCACCACTTAGACAACCACAGCAACTCATTTCTTGTAACATATGCTGATATCCATATTTAAAAGGTTTTTTATATGAAAAATTTTGTCTATTTTATACAAAAAAACTCAAATTATATGGTATAATGAGTGATTAGAAAAATACATGAAAAAAACGGCTAATATTAATTAGCAAAGGTTGTTTTGTTGCTTTGCTTGCATAGCAATTTGTAGCCATGCCTATATTCCAATTGTTGTGCTTTCAAATAATCGTATCCAGGCCAAATAATTCAGCAAATAAAATAACATATAAAGCTACATCATGCAGAATTTGCTTATGCATCTTTTTAATCTGCTCATATAACAGTTCAGATTTTGAATGTAGAATTCCATTATCAATAAGTATCTGATTATCCAACCTTATTAGGCGATGATTACTAATTTTATTCTAGCAAGCAAATGTTTCGCAGCCCTTAATTCCATCCGAGAAAAGGATTGACTCTTTATAGATGATTGGCTCAATAAAACTACAAATATACTCTTGCATTAAATTTTCCAAGAATTTTATTAGTTAGATGATATACTAGCTGTTCTTGTACCATTAAGACCGATCACCTGTTCTTTTCTTTTTATCTCCTATTATCTTTAATCCCCTTTTATCTTATCGCACGTTATTTTAACTTCTTTATAAGTAAAATAGAATGTTTCCTTTTAAAAATTCAATAAAAATATTTCATTTAGTTTAACAATACTAGTTAGTCTATTTATATTGACTGTCGCCGATGAAATAAGCGAGCAGAAACTGCAGGTAGCTAAACAGTGTTTTCAACTCAATACCTGTTTGTTTTCATGACTACAGTAAAGTCAAGCTATTCAAGATACATCACGGATAGCTAAAAATTTTATCTTTATGATATGTTTCACACCAGAGGATTTTCAGTAAGATTCTTAAATATTTTCCTACAATCTTTTTGATTTTGAATCGATATAGCTTATACCTTAATGAATTTCCATAGCAAATAACATGTTCACTGCAAAATATTGGCAGGATAAAAAGTGAAATAAGTTGCTTCAATGTATGATGTAATCATACAACAGATTGTTGCCGAGCCAACTAACAAGTTATTTCTTTATGTTAGCAGGAAGCGTGAGGAAAAAGTTTCTTTGATCTGTATAACTGCTTGCTTTTTTATGACAAACCGCAACCTTCTAGATAGCGAAAATCCTTCATACAGTATAAGAAATTTCTATTAATAATTTTTAATATTAACATATTCTACACATATGGCTCAAGTAATAAAACAGAGCGCAAAAATCATGAGTCAGATTATTTAGGTTATGGATTTGGAATTGAAAATCTTATCCAAGATTCTTTTAAGCAAGTTTCAGGAATCTGTAATGTTACCATTTTATGATGAGCAGACTTTTCAATTTATCATGAGAGCAGCAATATTAATTAGGCTTAGTTGAGAGATACTTCAATCAATGAGAGCAATTTAGTGATACTTAGACTAAAGTATTGAGTAAAACTTATGTCACCAGATCTTATGAAGCCACTAAGTTTCTTGCTAAAGAATATTCAATACCATTAAACAGGTTAAATAACTCATCGCCAATGATGAGTTAAAAATTATCATAACATATAAAACTGAGAAAATTTTTAAGTTCAAATGCTTTGTAGTCATTTGACTATATAGATAAGGATTATCCTATTTGGATCTCATTGCGCAATTATAATCTTGTAGTTGTGTCTTTAAGATCTTTATAATTTTCCACATCAGACAGTAGATGCTTAAATAGCTCTAGCCCAGCACCACAAATAAATTTTCATTATATTCTATTGTGTACAAAGATTTATTGAACGTAGCGCACTATGATCTAATCGGCAAAGCTGCACTGCTTAGCAAATATTCATGATCTGAATACTGTTTTATAGTCTTCGATATATTGATTTTTAGAAATTTATACAGATAGCTCAAAATAAATCTCCTAAAAGGCCTAAACTGAATAAATCAAAAAGACAATACCTGAGTTCAGGCGTTACACAGCATTGTTTAGCTAAAGCTTTTTATAATCTCTCTTTCCTAAAATTAATGATGAACAGACCGACTGAATTTTTATGATACGCTAAGATAGACCATACAAAAATGCCTCTAATTTGCTTATAAATTTTTTTCTACATGCAATATTATCTTCCTTTAGTCACGATTATCGTTGGTTTTGATCAATGCTAATAGGCAACCCGATGATGCTTGATACAACTGAATTAAATAGGAAAATGACTAAAAAGTATGCTTGCAGATGAATTTATAACCTATAGAAAACAAGAGATAAACCACGTATCCTTTCCACCCTGGAACAAATATAAATATAACTTGGCTAATAGACCTGATTAATGCAGACAAAATGACGATTTTCATTTCTATGTCAACATACCTAAAGATGGCAATTTATCAGATGTATACACATAAAACTAAAATGCTTATCAGCATTAATAATAACAGAAATAACTTTTTTTTTGAAAAAATGCAGTAAAAGTGTTAATTCGTTGAGCAATATATCTGTCAAGCGAATAACTTACCTATGGTATTTGTGCCATGAGTGTCGTCGCTACTGCTGTGCCTCTACTGAATGTTCAAAGAGCCGTTTTTTGCTAAAACTGTAAGTTAAAAACCAGCAATTCATGCAGCTTTAAAGCTGCCAAGCAGTGGTTAGAAGAGCAAGCTCATATTTTTCCAAGCCACTATTAGCAACACATTACTTTCACTATACCAACTTTTTTCTGCCTTTTTAAACAACAACTGTCATCAAAACTCAACGCCATGTTTTGTGCCGCCATCCACACGCTATACTAGAGCGGCAGTGAGCAGGCAAGCATTGTATCGAAATTGATATCTTTTGTATTCTACACGCCTATGTCGACAAGTCAATTAAGATCAGTATGATCATGTCTCCATCACCTATAGCTGTCTAGATATTAAACATGCTATATAACGTGATCTGTTCTTCAAAAAATATCTCTTAAGTAAATCTTTGTGAAGTGCTTGTCGTCAAGCTCCTATATTACAGCTATGACTTGATAAATCCAACTAGTCTTCCTTATTTTTGGCATGCCAGCAACATGAAACACTAGTAGTGTTACATAAAGGCACACAGTACTGAGAATTACTGAAAAGAGCACTTCGCTAAAAAGATGAAAGAGGTGTGGCATAGTACGATGTACATCGGAGGCTACTAAAACTTGCCTTAACCAAACCACCATGTTATCCCGTATCAAAACTTCGGTATTATTAAAATTGCGGAGAGAAGAGTGAAGTAATTGTACATCATAACTATGAGTACCAGACTAAGCAGCACCAGAAGCAGACAATAATACAAGACAGAGATGATTGTGCAAGTAATATTAGCCATATTCCAGCAAAGCATTTGAAGATACTGCGTTACTATAATTTCTAATTTCTTATAGAATCGTAAACAAGGCACTTTATTACCGAATGTGTATAAAGCACTAGAGATGACGGCTCGCAAAAAACTAGAAAAACCAGAGTTAGCCGTTCTTATAAAAGGATTCCTGCACATAAATTCCTATAAATGCATTCTGTATTGCGACACAGGCTACTTTTTATCAACGCTCAGATTAGCAAACAGAGGCAACGAAATTATTGTCAGAAAGAATGCATAAAATGGGAAAAACAATAATTATTAACAGAAATTTAATATTTAATCTCTAAAAAATTTAGTCTATTAATACAAATAATATACACGGCTATAAAATTTCTACTTACAATAGCCATTAGTAAATAGATTATCTTTTCTCATTTTAGCATAATGAATAGCTTTTTGTCTTCACTTAAAAAGCGATTCAATGTTCCTAACTAGAACATAGCACAGTATTGTGTGAGATGTATAAGCTAAAGCTACATTGCTTCGTGAATTTTTATGATCTGAATGGTATTTCATGCTCTGCAACATATTAATTTTTAGTTATATTGATATTAGGAAAGGTTGTTAGTAAACATTTCTTAATAAGCATATGAAAAATTTTCACTACGGAGGTTGATATGAAAAACAAATCGTCATATAGATCAAAGAGACTCTTTCTTCACTTTCTGTCAACATAAAATTGCATCTCATTAAGTTGTTGTGTTGACGACAATCTGTAAGATTGATCTCGATTCATGCATTGAAACAATTTATTCCAGTTTATTATGCTCATAATTGTCATTATAAAATGAATGTTATCCGTTTAGATACATTATTATGATGGTTAGTAGAATATTCTTACAAAATCCTCGATTGCAGGAAAACATTTAATAATCTTACTAAAACTAAAGAAGTCTTCTTGTGAAATCAGATCACAAGCGTAACTTATTATGTGGTTAATTGGCGACAGTCAACATAAATGCAGTAAATAGAATTGTTGAAATCAATGAAATATTTTTTCTTTAATCCTTTTTAAAGAAAATTTTATATCACACATAAGAAAGCTAGAAAACATGCGATAATAGAAGATAAAAGAAAATAACGAATCGCTGCCTTAGTAGCTAAAGTTCAAAAGTGTCATATAAGGCATAAAATTCTTAAAGAGTTTAATCTAGGCTATATTGGCTGTTTTTTTAATCTAATCATCAATAAGAGTCCATATTTTGCTCGGATAAAGTTAGATAGTATAAAACTTTTACCATAGAGCATAAAATTAGTTAACATCCCATAATAAGGTTAAATAATCAGCGAATTATTTATAAGGAATTCCCAATTTAAAATGTGAACAGTTATATCATCAGCCAATTAAAAGGATTATAAATAGATCCTATTGTGTAAAGTTGTATTTTATTTACTTAATTATCTGATCTAAAGAAGATTGTTTTAAAGCACAACAATTGGAATATAGATGTGGCTACAAATTGATTTGTAAGCAAAGCAAGAACATTTCCAAACATAAGTAAGAAATTAAGATATTGGAGAGTATAAAATAGTACTCAACTCATAAACATCTTAAGAAGCAGTATAGGCTAGCACGCTCATGCGTAGCATGCTATATTCGTTAAAATAACTGGAAAAACATTAAATATTGGCTGTGCTCTTAGAGCCTCGTAAAGAAAGGTAAAAAGCCATTTAGTTTTGCTATCTATACCTAAGAAAAATAATATTATGAAGTTTTATTTTTCATTTGCTGAAGATATTTCAAATTTACCTGCAAGATAACCATGGTCGTAGCTTTTAAAGGCTTTTTGTTTCAACTTCATGACTTCTTGCCTCATTTCACGCAAATTCCACACACTTCGTGCCAGCGTAAATATCGATCTATGGCTAAGATCAATATACTAGGGAGTTCAGGAATTCTCGTCTGATGCTATTATCACAATATCTTTGCTATGTCAATCAGCCGCATTACATATCTTGATGGATATTAAAAAATCTTAGTTACCAAGAAAACTAAATTACTAAACAATTAAACTAACAATCCGTTCATATAACATACATGTATCACTTATGTTTTTAGTAGCATCTTCAAAAACTCTATCTGGTCTTGCTTATCTACAATACTTTCAAGTGTTTTTGTTTCTGTTCTTTCATTTTATCAAACAAGTCAAAACAAAAGTCTAAGAAGTTTTATTTAAGCATTAACTCTTTAATTTTTTTTGTAATCTAGTTTTTCTAAATTAGTACTTCTTCCTTTAGCGACAGATAGACTAGTTATTAGTAAATCTGCTGTATGACGGTCAGTGGCTAGGCTCTGATTTTATGCTTGTGAATCTGTTCTACATCATTAAATAAAACCTTGTTTCTCTCAGTAGAGATTACAACAGCTCAAATCTCCTTACTCTATAATTCCAGATTTTCTGAGCATACGTAAGCAAACTTAAACAGCATTAAAACTGTTGTTTTTCTAGAAGCACACTTCTTCTAGCATCGGATTTGTAGGATCACGATGTAAAATCTAATTCAATTTAAATTCATTGTTCTTATTTAACAAGAAGTTCTCTAACTTGAAGTCATAGAATGCTAGCAGTTCTTCTTGATCTTTCCATAGCTTCTTTATTTCTAAAGGATACTATTGCTGAAAGATATTCGCTGAAATCCTTGTTAACAAAACATCAATGGATTTATTAGAAATATCGAAGCTCTATGCTAGGCAGAACCTCTACACACCCAACTTCTTCCAAGTTCATCCTTAATTTTTAATTTTATTCCTTTTGAGAGTAAAGTCAGCACATTAGCTATTTTATGTAGCAAACAGCGTTAGTTATGTCGTATTCCAGAAATATCTTGCCATTGCATTTCAAAAACCAATGTAATCGGCTCCAGTTATAGCTAAGGCTAGGAGATACAGTTAAGCCACACAATAGCAGGTAGTTGAGAAGTTAGAGCAAAAGTTCGCTTCTACTTTCGATTAACTATATTAGAGTTCAACTAGCTAATTATCTACATTGTCAGTGACGACTATAATGAACAACAGGCAAAGGCACTCATCTTTACCTTAGATGAGTGTTGTTTATACCATCGACCAAGAAATAAAGGCATCTCGTATTTCTTAAATCACACAGGCATCCAATTGTCTGTACTCTTCATGGTATTGCTCTTTCAGTCTGCTAATTATGTACTAGAAGAGAAAACCAATATGATTTTTCATCGAGAAGTTCCACAAGAGATCCTAATAAAAATCTCAGGTAGATCTTGCCTAGCAGATTGGTCACATATATTGTGACAACTCTTTAACGCTTTTTTACGATTTAGATAACTCGGTAGTAATTAGCTATTGAAGCATATTTCGTTGCAGCTGTTGGACCATACCTTGGCATTAAGCACTTTAATCTCAATATAAGCAACACAAGTTTGTATAGCTAGCTGTTACAAATAACCGTTATGTAGGACAAACTGGCAGCAGTTTGTCAAAGTATGGTTTCTAGCTCAACCTCAACAGTTGGTGTTTGCTATTAGCTTCACGGACCATTAAAGATTAGTTGATGAATTGAAGATCTCATACCCAGGTAATATCTTGGTTTAGAGATATCTGTATGGTAGACTTTTTCATGCCATATCATTCTATGTTGATAAAATCATTTGCAAAATGAATCCGCATCATATGCCAGCATCTCTAAAATCCTATACGCCAAAAATTGGCATAACTAATTTCAAAGTCAGAGTTACTTTTAGATCTTGTATTTTTTTGATGCAATAAAATAAAGCTTGAGGTATGAAAAACTTATATAATCAAAAGTAATTAACTCTATTTTTTATAAATTCTTCGAGGAAGTCGTATAAATATTTCTTTGTACAAAATTTAATAATTCTTTATTGTCTTTTTTTTTTGATTAAACATGAAGTTTAAGTCTATTGAATTTACCTTATTCTTTTCTAATATTAGAAATATAATTAGATTCAAATTTAAAATCATTTTTCATAAAATATAGTAAGTCATATAAATTTAAATGTTTAATAAATCCAACAGTTAATCAAAAAAGTGATCAAATATGAATTATTTATGATAATAACATTGCTGTTATCTGTTTGCTAATATAGCAATATTTCCATAGCTTTAGACGTAGATGAGCGCTAGGCTTGTGCTATTTTTTTTAAATAGTTCAGAACTTATACTAAAAATAGTTATTAATTTTTTTGAATAATTTCTCGTAAATCATTATAAATTAATAGGATATTTTCATTTCGCAGCATCTTTAAATAGTAGTTATGAAATAATCGTTAGATTTTTACAACTAAATTCATCACTTTCTTCGAGCGCAGTTCGTAATAAAATCGTTATAGATCATGATAGCTATTTTCAATCATTGCTTTGAGCCATATTGCGTAATAGCAATGCTTTTACCTAATTAGCTCTAAAGTAGAGCCTTTAGCAGAAGAATGGCAAATAGTTATTTAATGATATATTGTTTTGGTAAAGTGCAGTAATGTACATATACCACTTTCATCATTTTTAACTTCACCATTTCCATTTTTTAGTTTGGTTGATAATAAAAAAAGCAGATAGAATTTGGCATAAAATACTTATAAATTGGTCTAGACTAGATGAAAATAATTATGCTGCCATCCTTTATGAAAAGGCTCATACTAGCAGTGTGCATCAAGATTTTAAATCTTTATCAAATTTACCAAAGTTGAGCATATTAATAGTTTTATCATAACCAAAACATACTTGTTTCTTGTTAAAATACAGGTCGATATAGACAAAAATCATTCATTATTTAGTTTCACATCCTAAAATAGTAAAACACTCCATTTTAAATAATGCCATTGTGTTTCTCGCTATTCAGCGTCTATTTTCATCACGCAGTTGATAGAAGAAACAAAATTTTGTTCGTGAACTGATTATATTTAATTGAAATCCATAAGTTTCCTAAAGATAACTATAGCCATGATAACCTTGTGATCTTATTGTTGTAATCAGCCTCTTTAATAACATTTATTTTATCTACAATGTTCTGAAGCTGATCTTCAATACTCTTTAATTAACGCTTTTGCTCAAGATTAGCTAATAGCATTGGTTATTCTATGCTAATTTCATTAACACTTTGTGGTTCGCTTTAGTACTCCACTTTATATCAATCAGTGATCTGAAAATGGCTTTGGATTCACTGGCATAAAAAGAGAGCGCTTGTTTAATGAGGATTTTAATAATTTTAATATTAGCGCTGTTTTTTGACCAATAAAATTTTATATGTCTCTCCTTTTATTTTATCTTTAATCCAATCAAGATGAAGAGCTTATTTATAATCGATAATTCACAATATTATTTTCTCATTAACATCTAGTTATGGTCATTTCTTATGTATGATCTTTCTAAAATGGTGACGTATTTATTACTGATTGATTTTATAAATGATTTCAATAACAAAGAAATGATATGCTATGAAAAGTTCACTATGCAGATATCTATAAAAGTAAATATTACATCTGATCTTTGCCATGAAGTCATCTATAATTACACCAGGAACCTGATAGCCAACGTCGTTAAGGCGTGGTTTGAAT
>JBHEQW010000056.1:0-10006 GCA_046530935.1 Arsenophonus sp. | reverse complement strand
TGCCTTTTTCATCATCTAAAGATTTTTAGTTGCTCCTTTCTTCAAGAAATTTTAAGTAAGCTTCGTTAAATGTAACATTATGAAAATCATCTAACTTTGTTATTTTCAACTCAATAATTCAGATTTTATTTTGTCGTGCAACTTCTGAGCTTTCTTTTATCCTCTATCTTAAGAGATTCTTTAATTTTGTATGAATGGTGTATCGTGCAACTGCTATATAAAATTTTATAATATTTGAAGATTGATATTTTTATTTCTGATGTTATCAATCTCGCTTTTCTCTTGGCGAGAGAATTGAGAACAGGTTTTTAATGGCTTCAATAGAAGCTTTTTTTATAAACAAATAAGACGATTTCTTTATTATACTGATTTTTGCGTTTTTGTAACTAATGATTCCAAGATTTCAGTAATTAGTTAATATATATCTTCACTTATTCCTATTATTACTGTTATTCCTATTATTCCCGAGCATTTTTAGTGAGTTGGTTAGAGTTATTTTGTTCATTAGATTTTTCATTCAAAAACTCACACTATTCTAAGGCTCTTCATAACCATCCAAAAATAAATAGCATAACCGCTAATGGCTATCTTCATTACTTATTAGATGAGAAATATATCGTTTTGTGGAGTGCTTGGATTTATTTGCTGCACTATTTAATACTTTGTTTTGGTATTGCAAGTTTGGTTCTGCAAGTCTTAGGTTGTACTTATATATAGTATTCTATTTTTTTATCAGCTCCTATTCTAATAATTTTGCTGCATGATTATATGTATTCGAGATAATTGTAATAATCTCTATTATATCTTTACTAGATAATATTGTAATATTAGTTATTAGTGAATTTAGTGTAATGAAGATCAGGCTATGCTTCGTTTTAATGCTTAGTAAAGCTGTTTCTATCATTAAATTGTATGTTGGTTAGCATGAAGTGGTCAGAAGCTCAAATCCAACCTTTTAACTTTGTTCAGCTTTTCTGAGCAGACTCTAACAGCTTCAATATCATTAAAATGGTTGTTTTTCTAGAACTTTAGTTTTTCTAGTATTGGTTTCAATATACATCTCATTCACAAAAAAAGCTAATTCAATTGGATTCATTGTTCGTATTGACATTCGCTGTTATAATTGGAAGTTGTAGAATGACGTAAGTTCTTTATTAATGTTTCTCTAACTTCTTCATCGCTTTAGGATAATTCTCTGAAAACCTTCCCAACAAAATATCAATAGCGTTATTAGCGTCAGCATAGTTTTCTCTTGTAGGCAGACTCCATGCAGCTCTTAGTCTTAATTTCTATATGTAGCTCTTTTAGCCTTGATTTTTGGTTGCATGCTTTTTTGTGGTGAATCTAGTCATTAGCTGTTTTGTGTACCAAGCTAAAATTGTGCTGCATATTCAGGAATATCTTTGCTTATTGCCATTGCATTTTAAAAATCAAGGCGCCATCTCCAGTAACAAAGCCTGGAAGATACAGTTAAGATACGCTAGCTCGCAGGCCATTGATAAGTTTACCATAGTTCATTTCTGACTCTAAATAAGTATCTTCGAGAAGTAACTAACTAGATCTTTACGTCAATGCTCAGTGATGCCAATAATGAGACTGATAGGCAAAGGCGATTATCTCGCCTGAGATGGAGATTTGTCTATGCTATCTGCCAAGAAATAAACGTAGCGTATATCACTTAAATCACGTAGGCACTATTGCCTGTGCGTGTTATTCAAGGCATTGCTATTTCACTCTGCTGATGGTACTGGCAGAGAGATCATGTGCTTTT
Source organism: Arsenophonus sp. (assembly GCA_046530935.1). Taxonomy (GTDB): domain Bacteria; phylum Pseudomonadota; class Gammaproteobacteria; order Enterobacterales; family Enterobacteriaceae; genus Arsenophonus. The sequence goes on along the minus strand of JBHEQW010000056.1, from coordinate 8,235 downwards.
TAAGCGAGAAGTGCTCCTTTCAAAGAGCTTAGTGAAAATCATCTATGAAGATGTGTCCAGTATGTATAGCCATATGCTAGCAATTTTTTAACTATTTTTAGACACTTTAGATAAGTCTGTGCAACTAGCTATTGAAGCAGATTCACAGTTGATACCACGATCCATAATGTTAGATACTTTAATTTCAACATTGTTAATACCTGTCGGTATACTTCGTTGTAATAAATAAATGTTATGCAGGACTGCATGATAGGCCAATCAACAAGGTGGCGTTCTCATCCTGTTATCTTAGCATTTGGCTTTTAGCTCAGCCTCAACGTTTGTAATTATCATCTGCTTTGTACTATTGTGGATGAGTTCATGTAATGGATCTCATAGATAATATCTGGTTTCATGGATAGCTGTATGGTAGACTTTTTTATGCCATATGATCTCTTTGTTGTTAAAATTAGTTATGAAATTAATCAGCAGTATGCTTTCATCTCTGAAATATTATATACAAAAATAAGTATAATTTAAATGGAAGCGTAATTTTTGAGAAAAGTATGCACAAGTCAAAGAAAGGTAAAAACCTAAAAAAGGATTTTCACCAAAACTGCAACAAGAAGTAATATAACTTTTTGGCAAAAGTTAAGTTAAAAAACCAATCAGCTATTTATAATATCATGGATTTTTATTGAAATTAAACTTATTAAGTTTTTATTAACTGCTTTTTTAGAATCAAGATTAACTAATTGTTTTTTAAAATTAACATAACTTTAAAAACAGCTAATCTGGAAAATAACCTCTATTTAGTGATGAATAGATACTCGGTATATGTAAATTATTTTCGCTAAAAATAGTTTTATGAACTTTATGTATTAGACTAAAACTAATCTAGTTAATTAACATTGAGGTTATAGTAATGACGGCAATTGTACGACAGTTTTTAAAGTTAGAAGCAGCAAGTGGTGTGCTGTTAATTATTGCTGCCATTTTAGCTTTAATTATGGCTAATACTACTATATTGCAAGGTAGTTATCAGCAATTTATTAATATTCCAATTGCTCTTAAAATTAGCGCATTAAATTTTGATAAACCATTTTTATGGTGGATCAACGATGGTTTAATGGCTATTTTCTTTTTGTTTGTTGGCTTAGAAGTTAAACGAGAACTGATAGAAGGCTTATTAGCAGGTCGCGATAAAGTAATATTTCCTGCTGTTGCTGCTGTAGGTGGTATGCTATTACCAGCTTTGGTATATCTGGTTTTTAATGCAAATAATGAAATCGCGAGGCATGGTTGGGCGATCCCTGCAGCGACAGATATTGCATTTGCACTTGGTGTCATGGCGCTATTAGGTAAGCGTGTATTAACAGAGTTAAAAGTATTTCTAGTTACGTTGGCAATTATTGATGATTTGGGTGTGATTATCATTATTGCTTTTTTTTATACAAAATCCGTTTCTATCATGGCATTAGGGTTAGCTATGCTTTCTATGTTAGTATTAATATTGATGAATTGGCGCAAAATTGAAAATATATCTGCTTATTTGGTTGTTGGCATCATATTATGGATTTGTATTTTAAAATCAGGTATTTGTGCAACACTAGCAGGTATCATTGTGGGCTTTTTGATACCACTTAAAGGAGGACAAAATAATTCGCCTTCGGAACAATTAGAACATCTTTTACAACCTTTGATTTCCTATTTAGTTTTGCCATTATTTGCATTTGCTAATGCAGGTATACAACTTAATGGTGTTACTCTAACTAATCTTGCCAGTGCTTTACCGATTGGTGTTGCATTAGGCTTATTAATTGGAAAACCAACAGGTATTTTTCTGTTTAGTTGGCTAGCATTAAAATTAGGCGTTGTAAAATTACCTGAAAAAATTAACATTAAGCAGATATTTGCTGTTTCAGTACTATGCGGTATTGGTTTTACCATGTCGATTTTTATTACTAGTTTAGCATTTGAAAGTTTAGATAATTTTAGTACTTATGCACGGTTTGGAATTCTTATAGGTTCAACGCTATCTGCAATCTTAGGATTATTATTATTGAATAGTGTTTTACCAAAAAAGGAAATTAGAACTAAAATTGTTAATTAAGCAATATAAAGTTAATTTAAAATTATTTAAACAAAAAAATAATAGTATTTTTGTGCTCTGCTCTGGAAATGATATTTTTATTTGTAATGCAATATTTCTTTATCTAAAGAAATAATAGCTTATTTTCTAATATTTAGAAAATAAGCTATATAAATAGTTATTAATGCTACTAAAAAATCTATATGAAAATGTAGTATCTAAATTTTAATCATCTCTATTACTTCTAGCATGGTTGTAAAAATAAATCTATAGTTTGGGTCAGATGAAAAACTTTATTTAGCACTTCAAACAACAACAGGTTAGACCAAGAATATTAGAAAAACGTTTTAACGATAAATTATTTAAAATGCAGATTAGCAATAATTGCTTTCTTCAGAACCATGGCAACCAGTTTTTTGTTATCCTGATAAGTGGATTGTGCTAAGTGTCAGGAAATGCTAAATATTATTAATTATAGTTCTGAAATCAACTTGTTGGTTGTATTGCTGTTGACGCTTTATCTAAACGGTTGGCAAGCTGCGTTCTTGAAACCAGTATCGTTGAAGCATAAATGGATACTTGTTTACACTGTTTTGAATTGAATTAACGCATGAGTTTTTATTGGAGCAATTAAATCAATATAAATTGAATATGATCTTTAATTGATTACCAGGTTAATTAGTCTTAAGAAGAATTGTTATTTTCTTTAAGCTTTAGCAGTATGATATTAGTTTTTTTATCGAAATCAATGCTAGAGAAATATTTTTCAGAACGTTTAGAATAATTGTGTTTATTTTTATTTCAGATCGTGTTATGCGACTTATGTAAGTGGTCATTATTTGCTTTTTTGAATCTAAAAATAATTTATAGGTGGAAATCGAAATCCTAGTTAAGTTTGATGATTTGGCTTTGATGAAAGCCTTTGTGGCATGTGTCACATAATGTAATATTTATCGCACAAACGCTTTGCTATATACCACCAAGATTTTTTAAGTAATGAACTTGTTGAAATTGGTTATATGATATGGATAAAGTAAAAGAAGAATAATATATTTTTTTTCCTAAAAATGATCTTCTTTCCAAGAAGTGCAATATATCTGTAATAAATGTTTTTCTGGTTTTTTTGATAAAACTTTATATAAACAATAATAGCTATTTTTAATAGTGATAAAAAACCGGCTTTAGCCGGTTTTTTTATCAAAATCAAAGTAAATTACATTGATTTGATTTGTGCCGCTAAATTTGCTTTATGACGTGCAGCTTTATTTTTGTAGATCAAGCCTTTGCTAGCATGGCGATCAACAATAGGTTGCATGTTCTTAAATGCTTTTTGTGCTGCTTCTTTATCACCGCTGGCAATAGCTAGATAAACTTTTTTGATAAAAGTGCGCACCATAGAACCTCGACTAGCATTATGCTGCCGGCGTTTCTCTGATTGTATAGCCCGTTTCTTAGCTGATTTGATATTAGCCAAGGTTCAACTCCCAAATATTTATTTTATAGAGGACAATTTAAAGGGTGAGGAATATCCCTTTTTAGTCTTCATTTATCAATGAATTTATATAAATTTATGTAAAATAAGCATCGTGTATAACAATACGATCCGTATATGTCGTGATGATTAGGAATCTTATCAGTTTATTGAGTTAGAATACAGTTTTAAATATGAAAAGTAGGATGAAATTATAGAAAAGTGCTTAGATTAAGTATTTATGTTACTGACAAAGAACAATTTATTATCTTTGTTATAAACATTAATCAAATAGTGACTTAACCCTCAAGGTAGTATAAGCGGTATAATTCAACAATTTTTAATATATTGAGCCGATTATGAAGTTAGTACGTGGTATACATAATATACGTGCACATCATCATGGTTGTGTGTTGACTATTGGTAATTTTGATGCTGTTCATAGAGGACATCATGCATTATTAAAACATTTAAAACAACAAAGTCAACGTCTCGGAGGAGTGCCAACGATGCTCATGATTTTTGAGCCACAAGCATTAGAATTTTTTTTGGGCAAAAATGCACCAGCACGTTTAATGCGTTTACGGGATAAAGTAAACTACTTTAATGAATATGATATTGATTATTTACTTTGTATTAAATTTAATCCCATATTTGCTTCATTAACACCGCAAGCTTTTGTTTCACAATTGCTTGTGGAAAAATTGGGGATTAAGTTTTTGGCAATTGGTGATGATTTTCGCTTTGCTAAGGATAGACAGGGTGATTTTAAATATCTCCGTGAAGCAGGAGAACAATATGGTTTTGAAGTGGCCAATACTAAAAGTTTTTGTGACGCTGGACATCGAGTTAGTAGTACAGCTGTCAGACAAGCACTATTAAGTGATAATCTTAGCCTTGCCGAGAATCTTATGGGACATCCTTACCGATTAAGTGGTCGAGTGGTGTATGGTCGCCAGCTTGGTAGTCTGATTGGTTTTCCAACTGCAAATATATCATTTAAATGTTTAGTTATTCCTCTTGAAGGTGTTTATGTGGTAGAAGTATATGGTTTAGACAATCACCCACTGCAGGCAGTAGCAAATATTGGCACACGGCCAACAGTGAATGGTGTAGATAAACAAATTGAAGTTCATTTAATAGATGTTTGTATGGATATCTACGGGCGTTATATTGATGTTGTATTGCGTAAAAAATTGCGTAATGAGCAGCGATTTACTTCTGTTGATGAATTAAGACAGCAAATTGCTAATGATATAATGGCGGCAAGACAATTCTTTCAGTCGTTATAAATAAGATATTTAGCCGAAAATTGGAACTGAGAATTTAAATGAGTGACTATAAAAATACCCTGAATTTACCGGAAACAGTGTTCCCTATGCGTGGTGACCTCGCTAAACGAGAACCGCAAATGTTAGCCCGTTGGTATAAAGAAGGTTTATACCAAGCTATTCGCCAGGCTAAAAGAGGGAAACAGATGTTTATACTCCATGATGGTCCTCCTTATGCGAACGGTAGTCTTCATATTGGTCACTCAGTTAATAAAATTCTCAAAGATATTATCATTAAATCTAAAGGATTAGCCGGGTTTGATTCGCCATATATTCCTGGTTGGGATTGTCATGGGTTACCAATTGAACATAAGGTTGAACAAATTACAGCTAGTAAACCAATAGACAAGGTTTTTGCAGCAGTTTTTCGTGAAGAATGTCGTAATTATGCAAAAGAACAAATTAAAGCTCAAAAAGCTGATTTTATCAGAATGGGCGTGCTTGGTGATTGGGAACAACCTTATTTAACTATGGATTTTAATACTGAAGCAAATATTATTCGTTCCTTAGGTAAAGTAATTGAAAATGGCCATTTAATAAAAGGGGCTAAACCGATTTATTGGTGTACTGCTTGTGGTTCTTCCTTAGCGGAAGCAGAAGTTGAATATTATGATAAATCATCACCTTCCATTGATTTACGCTTTATCGCGGTGGATGCTAACACTGTTTATAGTAAATTTGGCATAAAATCATTAGCTTTTCCTGTTTCAGCCGTGATCTGGACGACAACACCTTGGACGTTACCTGCCAACCGTGCAATTGCGCTTAACGCTGATTTTGAATATCAATTAGTTAAAGTCAATAATAATGAATGTTTAATTTTAGCAAAATCACTAGTTGAATCAGTAATGCAGCGTATTGCTGCAGCAATAGAGTGGAAAATTTTAGGTCAATGTAAAGGTTCTAAATTAGAATTACTGAATTTTCATCACCCATTTATGAACTTCGATGTGCCTATTATTTTAGGTGATCATGTTAGTTTAGACTCTGGTACTGGGGTTGTACATATCGCACCAGGCCATGGCCTAGATGATTATGTTGTTGGGCAGAAATATAAACTTGAAGTAGCTAATCCAGTCGATTCCAATGGTTGTTATTTACCTAATACTTATCCTGGTTTAGATGGAGTTTTTGTATTTAAAGCAAATCAGTTAATTATTGAACTTTTAGAGGCAAAATTGGCACTGCTGCATAAAGAAATGTTACAGCATAATTATCCTTGTTGCTGGAGGCATAAAACACCAGTTATTTGTCGTACGACACCTCAGTGGTTTGTAAGTATGGAAAAAAATGGTTTGCGTGAACAAGCGTTAAAAGAGATTAAGTGTGTTGAATGGATCCCAGATTGGGGGCAATGTAAGATTGAATCTATGGTTGAAAATCGCCAAGATTGGTGTATATCTCGTCAGCGCACATGGGGTATACCGATGGCATTATTTGTGCGTAAGCAAACAGAAGAGTTACATCCGCGTACGTTAGAATTTATTGAAAAAATTGCTAAACATATTGAAAAAGCAGGTATCCAGGCCTGGTGGGATCTTGATCCAGCAGCCCTATTAGGGAGTGATGCATCTGATTATGTTAAAGTCCTTGATACGCTTGATGTCTGGTTTGATTCTGGTTCTACTCATTATTCCGTTGTTGATGTTCGTCCTGAATTTAAAGGATATTCTGCTGATTTATATTTGGAAGGATTAGATCAGCATCGTGGTTGGTTTATGTCGTCTTTAATACTCTCAACTGCTATGAAAGGAAAAGCTCCTTATCGAGAAGTATTAACCCACGGGTTTACTGTTGATGAACAAGGCCGTAAAATGTCAAAATCATTTGGTAATACCATTAGTCCACAAGATGTGATGAATGACTTAGGTGCTGATATTCTACGGTTATGGGTTGCTTCAACCGATTACAGAAGTGAAATTGCTATTTCAAATGAGATTTTAAAACGTTCTGCTGATAGCTATCGGCGTATTCGTAATACAGCCCGTTTTTTATTAGCTAATTTAAATGGTTTTGAACCAGCCTTACATAAAATTAAACCAGAACAAATGGTGTTATTAGATCGCTGGGCAGTAGGACGGGCTAAAGTCGCTCAATCAGAAATCGTTAAGCATTATGCTAACTATGATTTTCATGCAGTGGTTCAGCGGTTAATGCAGTTTTGTTCAGTTGAAATGGGTTCTTTCTATTTAGATCTTATAAAAGATCGTCAGTATACGCTAAAAAGTGATAGCTTAGCTCGTCGTAGCTGCCAGACGGCCTTGTTCCATATCGTAGAGGCATTAGTGCGTTGGATTGCGCCTATCCTTTCTTTCACAGCAGATGAAATTTGGCAACAATTACCTGGTAAGCATGCAAAATATGTCTTTACTGAAGAATATTATGCTGACTTGTTTGGCTTGGATGTTAATGAAACGCTTAATGATGAATTTTGGAATAAGCTATTAATTATCCGTGGTGAGGTTAATAAAATTCTTGAACAAGCGCGTGCAGACAAGCTTATCCGTAGCTCTTTGGAGGCTGCAGTAATTTTATATGCCGATACGGAATTTGCTGAAATACTTAATCTTTTAGGTGATGAGTTGCGTTTTGTATTTTTAACTTCACAGGCTAAAGTAATTAATATTGCCAAAGCTCCAGTTCAGGCACAGAATAGTGAATTTAGTGGACTGAAAATTGTTTTCTGCCATACGGAAGGTGATAAATGTCACCGTTGTTGGCACTATGCAACAGATATTTGTCAGGATGGGGAGTATGCAGACTTGTGCAGTCGCTGTATTACTAATATAGCCGGCAATGGTGAAATACGTAAATTTATCTAATGAAAAATCCTATCTGCTTTACTGGCTTACGCTGGTTATGGTTAACGGTTCTGATATTGATCATTGATCTTAGCAGTAAGCAACTTATTTTAAATAATTTTCAGTTATATGAGTCGATACCGTTAATGCCTTATTTCAATTTGGCTTATGTTCAAAATCTTGGAGCAGCATTTAGTTTTTTAGCTGATAAAGGTGGATGGCAGCGTTGGTTTTTTTCTTTTGTTGCAATTATTATTTGTGTAGTGCTTATCGTAATAATGTATCGTCAAAGCGTGAAAAAAAAATTGAGTAATATTACTTACGCATTAGTTATTGGTGGAGCATTAGGCAATTTATCTGACCGCTTAGTCTATGGTTTTGTAGTTGATTTTATTGATTTTTATGTTTGTGACTGGCATTGGCCAACATTTAATATTGCTGATATGGCTATTTGTAGCGGTGCGCTACTTATAATTCTTGATTGCTTCATTAATACAGAAAAAAAAACGAACTGATTTTAGTTTATCCTTTGTTTACGTTGATAACAAGTTAATTTATATT
>JBHEQW010000055.1:0-33412 GCA_046530935.1 Arsenophonus sp. | reverse complement strand
TAATCATTATTCAGTTAATGCAAAATGTTAATATAAAGATTTTATAACTAAATCACTTTATTTTTTGCCATTCATGTATGATGTTAGAATTATACTAATTTATTGTATATTGAATTTCAGGAATTGTAGTGCATACCCATATGCTGATTAATTTCTTCGATAATTTTAACAACATGGAGATGGTTTTCCATGAAAATGTCTACCACACAGGTATCTACGAAACTAGATATTATCTGTGATCCACTTGCATAAACTCATACGTAATGCTGCCATGCAGCTAATAGCCATCGCTGTTTATGTTGAGCTCAAAGACCTGCTGAGATGTCTAGCCTTGTCAATCGGCACTCATGCCGTTGTTCATAAATGTTATTTAGCAAAGCAAACTATAAAGACTGTTATTTTAGCGATGTTAAAATTAAAGTTCATAATGTCAGAGGATTGCAGAAACAACAGAATATGCTTTCAACAACTTCTTGATACTGCCTTATCTTAAGCATGAAAAATCACAAAAAGTTGCTCCATGGCTTGTACACCTTCATCTACCTGGCATATCTCACTAGTAATTTATACAAAGTTTTAGAGGTGCCTTTCAGTAAAAGCTAGCTGGTTTCTTTTATTTAATAGGAGCATCAGAAGACTGAAATAGCAATGGATTGAAAAGCATATTGGAATAGGTGCCTGCATGATTTAAGCGATAATCGATGCGTTCTACGTTTGTTTCTTTGGCAATAGCATATATATACTTCTATCAGGAAAATGATCACCTTTGCCTACTAGGCCAGTATTAACATCAGTGACCATAAACTAAAGGAAAGATCGTTAGATCGAAGATAATCATCGAAAATTAAAAGCAAACTGAGCAAAACTTCTTAATAGCCTGAACGCATGTGGCTTAAGCATATCTCTCAAAGTTAGTAGGATATGTACTGCACTTGGTTTTTGGAATACAATGACAAAGATATTTTTCATGATACACGCAACCACACACAACACTGTTTAACACAAAAACAGCTAATGTGTTGGCTCCAGCATCCACAAATATATACAAGCTAAAAGCTAAGCCAAACCTCCTGTGGAGGTTTTCTGGCTAACCAGAGAGATCCTATGCAGTTAATAACGCCATTAATGTTTTGTTGGCAATGTTTTCAGCAAAATATCATGCAGTAATTAAGAAACTAGAGAAAGATCGAGAATAACTACTTGCATTCACAATTTCTCGTTGTCAGAGCACACTGCCCGTCAACAAGAACTATAAGTCTGATTAAATCGGCTTTTTTCTGCGACACTGAAGCTACGGAAGAAGCTAGGTGCAAATAACTCCGATTTGAGAAAAACAACCCTTTAAATAGGCATTTAAGTTGTTCTCGTATGCTCAGAAAACTCGGAATCTACTAAAGAGATGTTGACCTGTTTTTATCATAGTGATAAAAACATCAAATTTAAAGATTGAGAACAGATTCATGAAGCATCAGACTGGAACTTAGCCACTCGCCACAGATCAAATTTGCTAATAACTTCTAGATCCATCATGATATTTTGCTATCAACTATATCACTAAACAGCCATATTAGCATGAATACGGCTATACAACTAACTATTGACCATAAATAACACGAGAACAAACAAATAAGAAATAGTTACTTTTATTGGCATCCATTTAACATTTTATTAAAGTAGAAAGCATAAAAAAAAGATTATTTTCATAAAATAAGGTTTTAAATTTAGAATTTTTCTTATGTCTTATTTGATAATTATTTAATAATACATTCATTTCAATATGATATTCTAATTTTTATTCATAATCTTTGACAATCGATTGTGTATTTGAGAAAACATCTTATAGGATTAATTACATTATTTGATTAATTGAAATTGAACATCATTTTAAGCAAATAGATAAATAGCCCACTTTCATTATTAAATTAAAAACTAATCAGATAATTTTCTACAAGATAAATTATACTACTAAATACTAATGCCAAGCCGGAGTTTAACCTTATTGCATCTTTTTCAATTCAATCACAAGAAAAGAAAATATGGAATATAATGGGTATAAAAAATAGATAAAAGAGAGATAACAAAATGATTAATAACAAAAAGCGTCAAGGAAAAGATCTTGATCGTATAGACAGGAACATACTTAATGAATTACAAAAAGATGGTCGTATTTCTAATGTAGAGCTTTCTAAGAGAGTAGGTTTATCACCAACACCTTGTTTGGAACGTGTGCGCAGGTTAGAAGGTCAAGGTTTTATTTCAAGTTATACTGCTTTATTAAATCCACACTATCTCGATGCATCTTTATTGGTTTTTGTTGAGATTACCTTGAACCGTACTGCTGCAGATATTTTTGAACAGTTTAATGCCGTTGTGCAAAAACTGGATGGAATTCAGGAATGTCATTTAGTTTCTGGGAATTTTGATTATTTACTTAAAACACGGGTTTCTGATATGTCTGCTTATCGTAAATTATTAGGTGAAACTTTACTTCGTCTTCCTGGTATCAATGACACGCGTACTTATGTAGTAATGGAAGAGGTAAAACAGAGTAATCGTTTGGTCATTAAAACACGTTAATCAAATAGATGCAAAACTAGAAAAAGTTATGTACACTCCTATATGCATGCATATAGTTTCAACGCTGAGTATTACACAGCATTTTTATTTCAATCAACAGGAAAAACCTGGAGTGTTAGTTTTGGGCCAGGAATATACAGAAGACAAAAATTTTAAGTTAAAAAAAATCAGTAATAGCAAGATACTGACAGAAGTTATTTTACTTATAATTACTGTATTGGCAATGTTTTTAATAGTATCTCTAATAAGTTTTCATCCTTCCGATCCTAGCTGGTTACAGACGACATGGAATCAACCGATTAAAAATTTAGCTGGAGGTATTGGTGCTTGGTCATCAGATATTCTTTTCTCTGTTTTTGGCATTTTAGCCTATGCAATACCATTAATTATGTTGTTAGGATGTTGGAATATATATAAAAATATTGATAAGCAAAATTGTCTAGATTTTTTTGTCATTTCATTACAACTAATCGGTGGACTAGCGTTAATAGTTACATCGTGTTCTCTTGCGGCACTTAATATTGATAATTTACCTAATTTTTCCTCCGGCGGAATTATTGGTAGTGTATTTAGTAAAGCTATCTTGCATTTCTTTAATATTTTAGGAACAACCTTAGCATTACTTTGCATATGGGCAATTAGTTTTACCTTATTTACCGGATGCTCATGGTTGACGATTGCAGAAAAAATTGGCTCACTAGTTTTAGCAACAATATCACTAATCACTAATCGTACTCGTCTTAATAACAAGCATCAGGTGACAGAAGATTATTTTTCATATCATCCAAATAAATTATACAATGGCAACAATGTAGATTACATCGATCCTGATGATGTTCTTTTTTCAACTTCTCCAATTAATCAGCTAGCGAAGGAGAGATTGAGAAATAATAGCAAAAATAATGAATTGCATGAGGATAAGATACCAACTTTGATTCTTGATGAAATTGAAGTTACTTTTGCTAGTAAGTCAGAAACTGCAACTCAGAACAAATATGTTAAAGATATCTTTAGCAAACCTTCAAATATACATATTCCAATGGACGATAATGTTAATCTAAATAAACTCATAGATACTACTACCAATACTCAAGTTAGCGATGAAGAGAAAAACAAAAATCCAAGAGAAACATTAATAACATCAGCAACAAAAATATATGCGGAATCTGCTGATATAAATACTACTTTTACGCCAGTAAAATCACAAATTAAAAAAGGAATTGGCCCAGAATTTCCACGTCCCAATCCTATTCGTTTGCCAACACAACGTGAACTTTATGGTAATCGTCTGATGACGCAAAAAGAACAGGAATTGGATATAAACCAAAACACTTATAAAAATTAAGTAACGAAGAAAAATCTTGCTAAGTTTTGTATTGATGATTGCAATGAAGATAAATTATGTGAATAATCTCTGCGTTAACAAATAAACGTTATAACACTGACATAATTAACAATTTTACCATCTAACAAAAAATATTGATCTTTATAAAAATCTGATTATCTCAAAATGAGATAGAATTAAATAAATTAGTTAAAAGCCAACCGACATATTGCGCATAAATGACCATTAGATGAAGGCAAAGAAATATACGTCGTATTTTGTAGGAATAACTAACAAAAGATTTCAGCGAAAATACCATTTTTTCTACTAAAGATAAAAAGTAAAACGTAACACCAAGATTACCAACCAAAGCAGTAAAGTCATTTTCGTTCTTTTCTTGTACTTAATAATCAATTATTACCAAAACCCTATGCACCCATATCCCATCATTAAACATAAGATACTCTTGATAGGCAAACTAAACCTGCAAAAAAAAATGAACTTCTGGATATATTTGCTCTGAAACAGAGCATACACTTTAATTAAAATGCATTTAAGTGATTATCTAGTATAAAAGCAGAAATTATTTGTTTTTTATCAAAGTGGCCGATTATTACCAGCTTTGAGTTAAAGTTGTCACATTTAGTAAATGTTGGTATGTATTTCTAACTTATCAATAGATTTAGCTCGTTCATTATCTATCAGCAAAAGCCGTACATATTATTGAAGTGATCCATTATAAAACTTACAAATGATTAAAATTGCCAAATAGAAAACCGACAGACTATTTATCTACACTAAGTAGTTGATGTGATAAATTTCGATGTAACCCTTTACAATTAATCATTGTATTATGTAAAGATATTGAAGGTCACCGGTTATTACTGATTTAGAAAAATCATACATTTATTGCTTGGTGCCACAATACACACTCGTTCATGTCAATCTGTTTTGACAAACTCCATAATCATCAGTATTTTCTATAAAGCCAAGCCTGAGGATATTCGGTTTATCATGATCGATTTCAAAATGTTGAAACTCTCCTATTTATGATGGAATTCAGTATTTTCTTATAGGAATTATCAGCAACATGAAAGATTAAGCTAATGCACTAGGTTGACGTATTAAAAAAATAGAGAATACTTATTGCCATAAGTTTATTTCTTCTTTATTATGGTGTAAGAAATTTGTATGGCTATAATAGCAATAAAATTAATGCTGCGGAATCTACATAAACTTGACTAGACAGGATGCCAGATTCCTGTTCTACTTTGCAAGCTAGGTGATAGCATTGATAGTAGTATCCTGCACCAGGTACTAAAGAAATAGCCTTATATTATTGTTATGGTTAATGAATTTGTCGTTCTAATAATGATCGGCAGCAAGAATATAGAATAGTTAATTGCACATTTTGTACAAAAAGCGTAATCAGGTTGCATTCATCTAATATTGGCAACTCAATTGAATTAGCATCGGTTAATATTATTACTTGTTTAATTAAGACTAATATATCCACTCAGGTTGTTTTTACTATGTTGTATCAATCAAAATAGATTCTAGCAGCATTCTTGATCCAATGCGGTACTGAATCTTTATTGGGGATAGCCGATATGCTTTACTCAGCGAGTAACTCCTTTATTCCAGTTTATTTTCATTTTGTTTTTGTTAGCGATCAGGAAGTACATGATCTACTTAAAAATTAACAAGCCAAAGGTAAGCTATAGAGTATATAGATACTATTACTAATAGTTATTAAGAAGGTAAAGGTTGCAATGGTTTTAATGGTGACGAAAAGCTCGATCCACTGTTTGATCAAGCAATTAAATTTGTAACAAAAAAATAACGTATCTCAATAATCAGATATTCAGCAATAATTCCCAATTAGTTATAATTGTGCAATTAGGATTATTGAACAAATAGAATCGCAATGGATGCGTTAGTGACCAAGATCATAATGCTAATCGCAAACTCTTATTCCCACAACCAAGGCAGTGATTTAAGATCTTATCTTAAAACAAATAAATATCATGAATATAAAGGTCATTGCTTGATGAAGCGATTGATTATATTAGGATTTTTAGCAATAACTTTTCATATTAGCCATCTATGTGCTGATTCGGCTACTGAACTGCAAATTCGCCTAAATAAAATAAATAGTTTCCATGCCAATTTTACGCAAAAGGCAACAAGTATTGATGGTAATTTAATTCAGCAAGGTGAAGGTCAATTATGGATCAAACGGCCAAATTTATTTAACTTTCATATGGTTTCGCCAGATGAAAGTTGGTTAGTTTCTGATGGTACTAATCTTTGGTTTTATAATCCTTTTGTTGAGCAAGTTATACTAACTTTATTGAGTCAGACAACTACGGAGACGCCATTTATGTTGATAATTCGTAACGATCTGCAGGATTGGAAACGTTATAAAATTAGTCAAAATGGTAATAATTTTCTATTGAAAACAACACAAAATAATGGAAATTTAAAACATTTTTCTATTACTATCCAGCCTGATGGCACTATTCAAGAATTTGTTGCTGTAGAGCAAGATGGCAAGATGAGTTCATATCATTTCAAAGGCCAACAAAATAGTAATCTTGATAACAAGAAATTTAAATTTAATCCGCCAGAAGGTCTAACTATTGACGATCAAAGGTCAATGAAATAAGTAATTTGTCAGTTTATTTTGTATCTAATGTATTTCAACTATTTGCCGTAAAAATACAGCTAATAAAATATAGAGCAATATATTAGCCACATCTATTTATTATATTTATTAACTAAAGATATATAAGACATGCGCCATTCACTATTTGTGCTAACCAACTCTGCATCCTATAATTTTGTGACCACCCTTCCAACGCTAGGTACTTAGCTTGTAAAATGACTTTAGCTGAAATTATTTGGTTCACTATACGAATAGTGACATTAAAAAAGATTTTAGAAATAACCTCATCAGTATCAAATAGATCCGTAAGGCGATTAAAATTACTTGCTAAAATCAGCATTAGTAGAAAAAATTTTTTTTTGTTAATGAATTCATTTTTTCAAAAAAAATCCCTTTTTATATCATACCAAAAATAGTATAATAATTTTTATTGGCGAAACAACCAGAAAACCATTCATTTTAACTCAACTTAGCCTTGCTTTCACACGCGCGTGTTTTATTTATCTATTGACAATTGTATTCTAATGAATAAACTACCATTGTTTTTCAACAGGCAATGTCGGATTGTTAAGATAGTTATGCTTGCCATAAAATTATTTTTTCCTATGTTATATAAATGACATGATCATAAAATAAAATTAGTCAATGTTGATGCTAGACGTACATTAAATCTGAAAATTATGCTCGATATGCCTGAAATCAATGATAAAGATTATCGCATATTAGCCGGAGTAACCTTACCAAAACACTAAAATAAGTTAGTTGTAAAGAAAGCGTTCGTTTTGATAATAAAGGCGATCGTTATTATGATCTAATTTTGATACCACATAAATTTTGTCCTGGCTGTATTAAGCCTCCTGATAGAACATTTTATTAATATGCAAGAATTATCATTGCTTGTAGTAATTCGTTATATATTGCTCATCCAATGTTTGCTTATTATCTAGCAAGATATAAGTAATGGCGCGATCTAGGAGCCATGCAAGTTTCTATGGCAGCTCATGATTGTTTTACGCGTATTGACCAAGCTAAAGAAGAGCATGATATTCTCCAAGTGATTGTCTATTTTGCTTTGGCTGCTAAAAGCAGTGCTATTTATAATGATTTTTCACAATTCTATAACTGCTGCAAGACAGCAGCTGGATTATGCTATCAGCATTTATTTACTAATTCAGCGACTAAATTAATGGAATAAATGGTGGTTTATGGCAAGATATCGCTATGCTCATTACGATGAGCTAAATCTCTTATGCTATTAGTGAAAATTACTTTCCAACAGAGATGCAAAAACCTGTTATGATTTTTCATTAAATCCTTGCTTAAAGGACAAATTAGAAAAAAATATCTTAGCCAGCAGAACTGGATAAAAATAGCTCAACGAAACGTTATCGTTAAAAATCTTAATGGGTTAATAATGTAACTGATAAAAGCACACAAGGTGTTAATTATTATAGAAAACTGAAAGTTTGTTTTTATTTTTAAATCATAATAATTTCATAGGTAAGCATGCTAGATCCAAATTTACTTCGTAATGAGTTAGATATAGTAGCTAAAAAACTGGCTCGTAGGGGATTTATTCTTGATGTAGATAGGTTACGTAAATTAGAGAAAGAGCGGAAAGATTTACAAATTAAAACTGAAAACTTGCAGGCAGAACGAAACTTTCGCTCGAAGACAATAGGCGCATCAAAAGCGCGTGCTGAAGATATTCAATCCTTATGTAAGGAAGTTAACCAGTTAGCTGAAGAACTGAATAGTTCTAAAAATAATTTAATGCAAATACAGGATAAAATTTGGAATATTACTTTAAGGTTACCAAACTTACCTGATGAGAGTGTGCCAAACGGCAAAGATGAAAATGAGAATGTTGAAATAAATCGTTGGAGCGAACCGCGTCAGTATGATTTTGCAATCAAGGATCATGTAGCATTAGGTGAATTAACTGATGGTATAGATTTTCAAGCCGCGGTAAAAATTACTGGTTCCCGTTTTCTTGTGATGAAAGGGCAAATTGCTCGCTTACACAGGGCGTTAGCACAATTTATGTTAGATTTGCATACCGAACAACATGGATATATAGAAACTTATGTTCCATATTTAGTTAATCACACAACCCTTTATGGCACAGGCCAGTTACCAAAATTCAGTAAAGATCTTTTTCATATTAAACAGACGGAAGAGCAGCTATCAAATCAGCAATATGCGTTGATCCCAACAGCTGAGGTGCCGGTGACTAATTTAGTTCGGAATGAAATTTTAGCAGCAAATAGTTTACCACTCCGCCTGACGGCCCATACTCCATGTTTTCGTTCTGAAGCAGGCTCTTATAGCAAAAACACGCGTGGTCTGATTCGGATGCACCAATTTGATAAAGTTGAGTTAGTGCAGATAGTTGAGCCAGAAAAATCGATGAACGCACTGGAAGAATTAACAGGTCATGCAGAAAAAGTATTACAGCTGCTAAAATTACCTTATCGTAAAATTGTTTTATGTACTGGCGATATGGGATTTGCTGCTTGTAAAACCTACGATCTGGAAGTATGGCTGCCTTCTGAAAATACTTATCGTGAAATATCTTCTTGTTCAAATACCTGGGATTTCCAGGCGCGTCGCATACAGGCACGCTTTCGTCATAAAGAGGGTGAAAAACCACAGTTGGTGCATATCCTAAATGGCTCTGGTTTGGCTGTTGGTAGAACTTTAGTCGCTGTGATGGAAAATTATCAGCAAGCTGATGGATGGATTGAAGTGCCAGAAATTTTACGTCCCTACATGAATGGATTAGCGTATATTGGCTAATATAATTGCTGTTATTGTGTTGAGAAAAAGATGATTAGTAACAAGTTTACTTGTTACTCTAATGTTAAGCGAATATCAACTTAACTCAGTCAGCAATAAATAAAGTTACTTTTAAAAGTAACTTTATTTATTGCTGACTGAGTTAAGTATAACAAAAGTACAAGTATATATCATCTTTTAATATTGATGAGTAATTTTCTGTTTATTTCTCATGCCAGTAAGAAAATTTTTCTTTTTATTGATTTAAATTTAAAAGTTTAATTCCTGAGTTATTAGCAAATTTTGTGTATAGCAGGTTGGTGTCCTCCTCCAAGGGAGCCAGACTACATTCTGCTGCTTAATAAATCTGCTCTCCATCATTAAATTGAACATTGTTTAGTGCCAGTGTCAAGCAGATCAAATCCACATTAGGCTGTTCCAAACTTTTCTGAGCAAACTACTGGAACACATTAAATATCATTGCAAAGATTATTTTTCTTAAATCATAGTTCTTTGCGATCTTTCTCTAACTTCTTCATCTATTTAGATATTTTGCTCTAAAAACTTTATCAATAAAACAGTAAAGGCTTTATTAGCTGCATCATCACGTGTCTTTCGTAGCTAGATCTAATGCATTTTAAACTTAATTTTCTATTTCATTGCTTCTTTTTTGGAAGGAAGCAAAGCACATTAGCTGCTTTATGTATCCAACAGAGTTGATGCTTCATGTCCAGAAATATCTTTGCTCTTGTATTCCAAAAATCAAGAGCACAGTCTCCAGCAGAAACCATGGAGAGTAGAGTTTAAACTACACGCACTTCAAAACACAAGCCACATCTAGAAATCGGGCTAAGTTCGCTTCTGACTATAGATAAGCATCTTCGAGTGAAAGTAATTTCTTATTTCCATCATCAGTGATGCTGATAACAACTAGCAAGAAAATGCGATCATATTGCCTGGCATGACTACTGTATATGCCACCAGTTAAAAAATAAACCTAACACGTATTGCTTAAATCACTCAGGCATCATTTCCTGTTCTCTTCAACCCATTCTTGTTTAAGTTTGCTTATCCTGCTTATTCAGATAGAAGACTATGTGCTTTTCAATGAGAGAGCGCGCAAAAGCTTTATAAAAATCACCGATGAATATTTCTTCTTAGGTATATTCATGGCAGCAACTCTTTGCAGGTTTTTGCATACTTTAGAATAAGTTGGCAAAAATGATGAGCTGTTTCAGTATATTTCCATGCTGCTGTGATCCACAGCTTTAGACGCTTTAATCTCAATATCACCAATATTTGCATAAGTTTGCTTTGGAAAACAATCGTTACTGATGATTTGCATGGTTAGAGAAAACAGCATGTAGTATAAAGCAGCATTCAGCATGTTATCAGCAGCATAGCTTCAAGCTCAGTTTCAATGGAGTTGGCTATTAACTTCATGCAACTATTACATATAAGTTAATATAAGAAAATCATAGCTAATATCTGGTTTTTGCAGATGCCTGTGAAGTAGACTTTTTCATAGCATATCATCTCTCTAATTGGTAAAATTATTTCAGAAATAAATCAACAGGATAGACCTCAGTCTTCTAAACTTCATACATCAGAAATAAGCACAAATTGCACTAAACAAATAATACTGTAAAACAAAATTTTTCCTACCTGACTTCACTTAGTGGTAAAGTATTTTCCATATAAAATGTTTATGTAGTAATAATGCCAGTAACAATGAAAGATATTACCAAGTGACTATATTTCACGCTAATACAACATCACACATACTATTACTAGCAATATAAAAATAACCTATCACTTTTGATAGGTTATTAGCGATCTCAGAGTAGCAAATATGTAAAAACTGTACAGAGATCACTGAATGTTTTGTTGTTGCAGGTAACAGTCAGGTAGATACAAAATTAAATTTAGACGTGCCTATATTTCATCATCATGAAATTGCTTGAGTTTAGCAAATCATTAGCCGCGCCTATAACTAGTGCTATCTTATAGACTTTATTCAACATATTACTAGATAATCTTACTGCTAACTAGCAGTGAGACGATGAACTTACCTGGGATACGCAATTATCACCAGATATTTATAGTAATTATTATACCCTTGATACAACTAATCTAATATTGAGTAGCATAAATGAGTTAGGTAATAATAATCAGCAGTAGAGAGCTATAAATGTAGCAAGAATGTTAATGAAGTTGCTGGATGACATTAAAATTAGATTGTGAAGATATTGTTATCAAATAGTTAACATATGCCGACAATTGCAAAAAATTATGTAATAAGTATTGCAATTTTGTGATAGTGACTAACTATCTTACATCCAGGATGTAAGATAGGGTTTTTAAATAATTCAGCTTTAACTTTAAAGCAATCTTTAATAGACTGCAATGGAGTTTTATTACCAAATACTCATTTGTATAATTCCTGATTATGCACCTAAACATATCGATATACAGTGATCTCATTGAGCTTTTCATCATAATTGAAATAATGGGCTTTATAGCCCATCTTATATATTCATATTAGACACTCAACCATACCTATTCGTTTGAGGATACTAAGTAAACTAAATCAATTTTTTATACAAAGCCTTTATACAAAGAAATTCTTGTTTTCTGGTAGGCGAATGTTTTGCATACTAAAAACGATTCTGCAAATTCTTTTCCATTATCTCTATAAGCACAAAAATGTGGCATGCTCGGTTAAGATCGCGTAAAAAGCGTCTATCAAGGCCGCAGTCCTAGCCTTTACACTTAAGAAATTAAGTTTCTCTTTAAGTAAAAAAACCAAAGGCTATTCCTATTTGCTAAATAGGAAATATAATTGGTTTACTGGATCTAATTATAAGTTATAAGTGAAAATTTCATTAGAGTATGTATTCTCTGATATAATATAGTAATGTTCAAAACATTAATCCTACTAGACTCAGTTAATAAGCATTGTTTTTTCATTTTATGCATTGTTTCTGACAAGAAATTTGTTGCATGTTTGTCAAACTACTGAGCGTCTATAATAAAAAGTAGCCTATCTGCATACAGAATGTATTTCTATGGATCTGTATGCATAAAAATCTTTTTATTAGAACAGTAAACTTCAGTTTTTTTGTTTTTTCGAGCTGTTATTTCTAGCACTTTATACACCTTCGGTAATAGTGTGCCTGGTTTGCTTTTCGTAAGAACCCATAATAACTTGTCATCTTAATATACATAGATAAAATATGACTAATATAGCGCCAGATCTTATATTCCTCATCAAGGTTTTTGTCTAGATACTGCTTAGTTAGGTTGTTATAATAATGATGTAAAAACCACTCACTTCCTATCATCAGTAATCCAGTGGTTTTAACGCATGTAGCGCTGCATTTAAGGTTAGCTCAGCAGGAGCTATTTCACGCTATGCCTAGCCACTTTTATCTTTTTATGGAGGCGCGCTTTCCAATAACGTCTATACTGTGCCTTCAGTTAACGCTACCAGTAGTTTTTTGAGGTTGATATACCAAAAAAGATCACTAAGACACTGTGATTTATCAGGTTATAGCTATAAGTCAGCAAGCTAGCTAATGATAGTGCTTCGCTAAATTTCTTCGACCATTTTTAAAGAACAGCTCACGCCATACGCCATATTTAATATCTAGACAGCCACAGATAAACCGGAGACATGAGCATGTAGATGTTAATTTAGTTGTCGACTGTAACTGTGCAAGCCCTAGAAGATACTAATTTGGATTCCATGTTTTACATGCCAATTTAGCAGAGCTGGTTGCGAGGAGTGAAAAACATGGCTTTGAGCAGCGTCCAGTTATTTTTGAAAAACCAAAAATAAGATTGGCATAATAAAAATAATGTATTGCCAGAGTCTTTGACTCATTGCAAATATGAATTTGATGCACTAACCAGTGCATAGTGGCTTTGAAGCCGCATGAACTGCAGGCTTTAAACTTATAGCCTTGGCAAAAAATAGCGGTAAGGAACATCTAGTAAAGGCATAAAACAGTAGCGTCAGATAATCTCACCAAGTACAAAGTGACGCAGGCAGGCCTATATCTTGGCATATAGACGAGGCCACAAGTTGTGTGCTTTCACAATATTTTTCAAGAAATTTATTCCAGTCGTCATTAATGGTGAAAAGCAGTTTAGTTGTGAGTTGTGGATATACATCTTGGTAAATATACCCTCTATGGTGGATATAGATTGCAGAGAAATAAAAATTGTCATCCTATCCGAATTTATTAGGTATATCAACTCAATTACCTTTATATTTTTCTAGTGAGTGAAGAAGACAAAGATTATTACCTAGTTCCATATAGGTAATAAATTCATCGGAAAACATAGTTTTACTCATACCATATCAATGCAGTTGTATCCAGTGTTATAGGCTCTCTCTTGGCATTCGTCTTGGCTAAAAATCCAGGATAATCGTGAGTAGATGAGCTGATAATACTGTATTTTGAGAGAAAATCAGAGATCGAGTGATAGTTAGAGGATTGCTATATGTCTTCTTTTGTGATATTAAAAACTAATTTTGTTGGTTTGTCATCATTAATTTCTGGAAGAAGATCATAAAGCAATTTCAATAAATATGCGATCTAATACGCATAAAGCTCGTATTGTCTTTCTGATTTATCCTGTTTGCGCTTTTTCTAGGAGATTGATTCTAATTCTATCTTCATGAATTCCTAAAATTAAGCTATCTTAGCAAAGATAGTTGATTTGCTCGCAAGGCAGTTTATAACCATGTCTGTATTTCAATTATTATTGTTTCAAATTATCTTATTTAGGCCAGATAATTCGCTAAATAAAACGCGGCACTGTACAATCGAATCTACTTAGGCGTCCTTTTAATCAGCAGACGATATAAGTATTCACATTTTGAATCTGGAAGTCATTACCAATAAACTCTATAATTATTCAATATTATAGCCAATGGTAGCTAATTTCATGCTCCACGGCAAAGGTATCCTAGCCTTTAGTCCTTTTCAAGAAAAGGATCGGACTCTTTATAAGAGATTAGCTTAAGAAAAGAGCTAACAGACTCTACATTAAAAACTCTTCAAAAATATTATAGTTTATTATGAAGTAGATCTATAGCGAGAGATAGCGCAATTCGTTCTTTCTTTTTTTTACTCATTTTCCTACATTTTTACATTTTCTATGTGGGATATAACGCTTCCATTTAAAGGATTAGAAAAAAATCTTTCGCCTCATTCAGCAATAGCACTTAGTGTATTTATATTGACTATCCATCAGCTGAAGCAAGGAAGCAGTGACGCTATTTAAATAGTGTTTTTAAATCAATGCCTATTTGTTTTTATGACTTCTATAAAGTCAAACTATTCAACATGCATCGCAAATAACTAAACTAGTTATCGTTGTTATGTAGTTTCGCCAGAGGATCTTTCCTCCAGTAAGATTATTAAATCTTTTCATACAATCATGTATTTTGCAACAATATCGCTGTAACCATAATGGTTATCCAAGCGAATAACATGTTAATTGTGATAATATTGCTATGATAAACTCAAATGAGTTGCTTCAATGCGTGAATCAAGATCATCAGGCAGATGATTGCCAACCAATTTAATAAGATACAGATTTATGTTGGCATGAAGTAAAAAAGAAGTCTATATAACTGGTTGCTTTTACATAGCAACCTATGTAACGAAAATCTTTTATACATGGAAATAGATTTCCATGTATAAAAACAATCTTTGCTAAGAAAACTCTTTATTTATCATTATCTATTCTTAACTTTACCACTTTATTTAAAGTTTAATGTAGTATAACAGATACAATACACTCAAGTCTATCAATTTTCATTACTGATATTTTTCGCGGAAAAATATTAATAAATCTTACCTAAGTCATGCTAATTTCTAGGAAATGTAGTTTAGAATATAAATAGTTGTATATCCTGCTGATTAATTTCATAAATGACGTCAACAACTAGATAGATAATATGCCATGAACAAATCTACCATAGTGATATCCGTAAAATCAGATATCATATGTAAATTTCTTGCATGAAACTCATCTGTAATGTTACCAGGCAACTGATAGCTACAGCACCGTTATGGCTAAACTTGAAGCAATGCTATAATGCACCAACATTCTTGATTTGCGTGCCATAACAGTCGTTAGTAAATATTATTTGCCACATCGAACTAATACAGACATGGTATTGACCATGTTGAGATTAAAGTACCTAAGAAGTTCTTGTTGTAGGATCTTACAGCATTAACAAAATATGCTTCAATAACTTGTTACGTTGATACACCGCCTTATCTTGACTAAACAAAAAATATCAAAAAATTCCTACCATTTCAATTCAATATTAAGAATTATTAGGAAATCTGGTATGTATAATATGGTTAGGTTACACTTTGCTATGATGATGGATTCATGAATCTGTTCTACATCCTTAAATTATAGGATGTTTGTCACAGTCACCCACCACAAAAATCAACAGATTAAACTACATTAAATAGATTTCTCAACTTTTTTAAGAAAATTTGAGCAGCTTAACTACCATTAAAAAGGTTGTTTTTATTGAAGCAAACTGCTTCTCGCACGTCACATTCGTACCTCACTGACTAAAAGTAAATTCAATCGGATTCATCATTTTTATTGATGTCCAGTGCACTGACTGACTGGAAGTCGTAGAATGTCAGCAGTTTTTTTATTTCTTTCTGCAGTTTTTCCATCACTATAGAATATTTTGCTGAAAACCTTCCAACAAAACATAAAAGGCGTTATTAGTGGCATCAGGACTCTATGCTAACCAGGCTCTACATCTACCACACACAACTCAGGCTTAACTTTCGGCTGCATACCTTTATTGAATGAATCAAATACATTACCTATTTTATGTTCAACAACGTTTGTGGTGCGTGTCCTGGAATATTGTTCCATTGCATTCTAAAAACTAAGAATGCACTTCCAGTAGTATCTCATGGAGATATGGTTAAGCCACACCACATTCTACGCCAGGGCATTAAGAAGTTCAGCTCAGTTTGCTTCTAACTATTGATAAGAATCTTAACTGCAACGAGCTCTTCAGGTTCATTATCAGTGACTTTGATAATTACCACCAGGTAAAAATGTGATCATTTTGCATGACCGGACTATTTATTTCCCTTCAAAAAAGAAATAAGCGTAGCATCTATCCCTTAACTCACGCAGCATGAGTGCGTAATTACTTTAGTTCTTCAAACCATTGCTGTTTCAGTCTGATGATGTGTACTCTTGGTATACCAGAAAAGAACCAATGTACTTTTCACCGAGAAGCGCTCAATCATGGCTTCATGAAAATCACAGGTTTAGATATCTAGCAGATACAAGCACGCTTTAACTCTTCAATATTTTTTTTGCATGATTTAGATAAACCATTAACAACGAACTATTAAAGCATATTCTATTTTTGCTGCGTGCATACATCCTGCCATAACCTTAAAGACTTTAATCTCAATACTGTCAATACCAGTCTGTATTAGTTCGCTGTAGCAAATAACTGTTACAGGAGATTAAGTTGTTAAGCATGATAACCCTTCCTATCGACAAAAGCGATAACGTTGTAGAATGGCTTCAATGTCAGCCTCAATAGCAAAAGCTATCAGCTGCCACGCACCATATTACTGATGAGTTTATGCAATGGATAAAAGGTAATATCTAGTTTACTGTGGATGCCTGCACACTGCAGGGTAAATTTTTTATGGCATATCAATCTATCTATTTTTGAAATCATATGAAAATCAATCATCATGAAATACAGCAGCATTTTCGAAACCCACAAATACACCAGAATTGAAGATAACTCAATAATAGCGAATTACATTGAATATTACAGCAAGTGTCAGTATCCGTTACCTATTCTTATGATATTAGCTCAGATCTGTTTTAAATTTCCAGCAATAGCAAATTTACTGATAGGATATTATATTACGGCGCTTTTAACCTAAAAGTAATCTGCACCTGCACTACCTTGGGAATAATCTCCACATTATTATTGAGCCAACTTCTCCATGAAACAAAAATTCAGTTACGACTAATTCCTGATTACTAATCACAATAAAACAGAAAAATCTAACTCCTGGTCTGAAACATCTAAATTATGAATACCAGCAGTACGAGAAATACTCTCTAAGCCGAGCTTCTGCACTAAGTAATTGATAAATAACCAAGTTTATATACTCCTTTCTAAATAATATAGATTGTGTTGTATTCAAACACCTTCACTATCAAATAGTTATGACACTATAGTCAACAAATTAGATCTGGTTTCTCATGAATATTTAGACAAGCAGAAAAATTTACTTACCAACAAATTCATGTCTAATAAAAAAGAGTATCTGCAATAAATACTTGTATCTAGCAGTACTCATGCCAAGAAAGTAACAAAACAAACCGGTTGCCACTTCAGCTACAAAAATCACTGATACCTTCATTGTCGATAATTTACGTGGAGAAAACAGACAATATTTCAGAGAGAAGCCTCTCTATTGTTCAACCTATTCAGGTGATTGCAAGTCTTCTAATCAACTGGTAATAGTATAATAAGCATAATCAACCTTCATCCCATCTCATCATTCTCCTTAATAATCACACAACTTAACATTGAATGACGATTGGACTAAAGCAATAAGATGGCTTTGTAACATTCAGTGAGTATTACCAAATACTATGGTGACATAATGACTATTAAAGCTTCTACCTTTGATATTTTTAATTCTTTTATAAGCAACTATAAGCATAGATTTCAGCTTTAGATGGCAATTTGATCATATTCTCAGCATCAATCTAAAATGGATAAAAAAGTTTTAAATCAGGCGATTAATAAGTTAAGAGTTCAGCATCTACCAAACCAGCAAAGGCATCTCTGGAATATACTATCCAATATCAATAACATCTTGTACAGTATCCTTAATTACTTTTTGATATAAATTACTGGACGATGTACTACATTTATGTTGCTTATGATAAGCAGTGATGCTGATAGCACAATCACTATTAAACTTAATATTTTTGGTTTTACCAAAAGGTGTACTTATACTGATAACTGTTAATTTATTAATAGTTTATTGTAGCAGCATCACAACTCTTTTTAGCAATTAATAATAGATACACAACTATTTCTTCTAATTGTTTACATTTCAATAAATAGTGTTCTGTCAATCTGATTGAGATCATGCAAAATAGAAAATAAAACGAACTCAACCAATACCTGTCTTCAGCAAGAAATAAATCCTCTATAACCATTAAATCTATTTTCATGGTTATATATAGAGATAAGATCTTAAACTACAAAACAACAAATGATTCTAAAATAGAATAATACTACATCTTACTAAAAGAAAAGACGCGATAGAAAACCAAGCCATTTAACTGGTTAAATAATAACAATGTTAACTCAGTAAAAACAAAATAAACCTATCTTACTATGGTGAGAGTCGCACAGCTACGCTGCTTCGATGGACGTTTATGATTTGAATAGTGGTTTATACTCTTAGATATATTAATTTTTGGCTATATTGGCAAAGGTTGTTGGTAGAAATTCCTCATACTGTCTG
The DNA here is from genome assembly GCA_046530935.1 of Arsenophonus sp. GTDB lineage: Bacteria > Pseudomonadota > Gammaproteobacteria > Enterobacterales > Enterobacteriaceae > Arsenophonus. Next base: position 14,484 of record JBHEQW010000055.1, on the reverse strand, counting down.
TATGAAGGATTTTTGTTAAGAGATTGACATGAAAAACCAAACAGTCATGCAGATAAAAGAGTCTCTTTTCTCACTAGATGCTCCCATAAAGCTGCATTTCATTAGTTGTTTCATCGGCAATCTCTACGGATTATATTGATTCATGTATTGAAGCAATTTATTCCACTTTATCATACCTATATTTATTATCATAGTTAACATGATGTCCTCTGGAGACATTCATTATGATTACAGCGTATCATTACAAAATCATCTATTGTAGAAAAAATATTTAATAAACTTACTAGAAGTTCTCTGGCAAAACCACATCATAAAGATAAATCCTTTAGTTATCTGTGATATATCTTGAATAGATTGACTTTACGGAAGCACAGAGAAACAAACAGGCATTGATTTGAAAACAACATTTAAATAGCGTAACTGCTATTCTTTGCTTCAGTGGCTATAGCCAGCATAAATCCATTAACTGGCATGTATTGTTAAAGTCAATGAAACATTTTTCATGAATCCTTTAAATGGATAGAGATATATTCCATATAAAAAAACCAAAAAACATGAAAAACATGGAATAGGAAGAAATAAAAAGTAAAGAATAAATTGCACTATTAATCGGTTTAGATCAACAAGCTCATGTGAGAAGATAAGATTCTTAAAAAGTTTAATGCAGAGTGTGTTAGCTGCTTTTTAAGCCGATCATCGATAAAGATTTTCTTCATCTTCTTAGATCTTAGATATAGATAAATAGTATAAAACTTTTACCAGCAAGTATAAAATTAGTCAGCATCGCGCCTAATAATGTTGGATAATTAAAGAGTTATTGCTAAGGACTTGCAGATTCAAAATCTGAATAGTTATATCAATAGATTAAAAAGCTAGCTGAATAGATTTTATTTCGTAGGACAGTTTTTTACTAAATTATCTGGCCTTAAGAAGTTTGTTTAAAACCATAACAATTGGAACATAGACATAGCTAGAAATTACTCTGCGAACAGACTAACTCTCTTTACCAATAAAGCATAAATTTTTTAGGAATTCATCAAAAATAGCTCGAAATAAATCTCCTAGAAATAAGAAACCAGATAAATCATGAAAGATAACAGCCAATTTTAAGCCTTACAGTTCTTTTTTATTCGAAGCGCTTTATGATCTTCATAGCAAAATTAATGATGACATACCGATTGAATTTTTCATGATACACAATAAAGAGACCATATAACAATGCGTCCAATTCACTATGTCTGCATTTTTTCTTGCCACACAGTATTATCCAATCTAGTCATGATTATCAGTGGTTTTGAACAACACAGAAAAGAGATGACCAAGCCACAATCATGCTGAGTATAAGTGTAGTGATAAAGCAATGACTGAAAGTATGCTTGCGATAAATTCATTATCTATAGAGAACCAGGAATAATATATCTCTCTTATTATTCCTCCTGGAATAAATACAAAGATAACTTGGTCGATAGATATAACGAATGCTGACAGGATGATGATTTCTACTTCTCTGGCAAGAATTATACCTAGAGGATAATTTATTCATATGTATATCCACACACCATAACTAAACTGCTTTTTACCATTGCATTAATGACGTCTTGAACAAACTTCTTAAAAAACAAGCCAAAAGTGTCAACTAGTGGTGTGGCCCATCTATATCTGTCGAGCGAATTTTTGCATGCGGCACTTGTACTTGTAGGTGGTTAACCTAACACTACTATTGTGCCTATCCTAAATTTTTCTTACAGCTATTTTTCTATCAAAGATAGAACTTGAAAAGCCTACAAGTTTATGCGATTTTAAAGCTAGCAAGCGGTGGCCAGCACAGAATATTCATATTTTGATCATTTCAACTTGCAACAAATTACTTTCATTAATCCCTCATCTTCTTTAAGCTTTTTTTCAACAATAAATGCCGCTACTCAACGCCATGGCTCGCGCACAAACTACCAGCAGTATGCTGCAGTTAGCAAGAAAACAGGATATTAAATTTTGTATCTTCTATGCCTTGCACACTTACATCTCGAGAACTCAATCAACATCAGCACCTTTATGTCTTAGTCAACACAACTCACTATTGGCTGTCTAAATATTAAACATGCCGTATATTGTGAGCTTCTCTTCAAAAAAATATCAGGCAAAGAAATCTTGGGATAGGATGTTATTCGGCTGATGCGCTCATCACAGCTATGAGCTAATAAATCCCACCAGTTTTCCATTCTCTATTTGGGATATCTGCATCATAAAGCAGTAGCAGCGTTACCTGAAGGCATAATACGTATGTTACTGAAAAGTGTATTAGCTAAAAAGATAAAAATGGCTGTCGTGGCATGCATAGCCTGAAATACCTATGTTGCTATATTACACCATATTCTAACAAAATATTTTAAGATGGTTCATTACTATGGTTTTTATTGAATCGCAAAACGAGATACAATATTATCGAAAGCGTATAGGCAATGGAAAGATGACATCTAAAAAAAACCAGTTGGTTCACCTTTCTAATTAAAATTAAAGTATTCCTTGCGCATAGATCTCAATACAAATGCATTCTGTATAGTCAGATAGACTATTTTTTATCGATACTCAGCTTAAACTTGCTAAACAGAAAAAGAAATTGTTATAAGAAAAATGAATAAAATGAAAAACTATAATTATTAAGCCAAACCAACCTAGGTGGTGGGTTAATACCATATAAAATTAGTGCATTATATAAAAGAATACAGAGTGCAAAAAAAATTTTTACTTACAATAGATCAAAAAAGCAATTTTTTCTCCATTATTAGCAATAATTGATGGCTTTTCTTTTTCACTTAAAAAACAATTCAATTTCATAACCATCAAGCAAGAGCTTAAGATCACTTTGCATTGATGTGTTTTTCTATACAATCAGGAATTACTACAATCAGTTTTAGTAGAGGTGCTAAAACTGCATTGCAGTCTATAAAATATTTATTAAAAGTTAACACTAAATTATTCAAAAATAATAGCATCTTCCAGGAAGATACACTTATTATTTTTATTTAATTTACTTTTTTTAATTTTTCTAATCTCCTACAATCCGACATATCGAATAAATATTCTTAAAAATGGAGCATTTATGGACATTACCAATCATAGTAAAGTTATTATTTTAGGATCTGGACCGGCTGGCTATACAGCAGCTATTTATACAGCCAGAGCAAATTTAAATCCAATATTAATAACCGGCATTCAACCAGGAGGACAATTAACCACCACAACTAAAATTGAAAATTGGCCTGGAGATTATTCCGAGTTAATGGGACCAGTATTAATGGAACGCATGATGCAACATACTAAAAAATTTATTACAGAAGAAAATATTATTAATGATCACATTCATAAGGTTGATCTGTTGCAACGGCCGTTCAAACTAATTGGCGATAATGGAACATATAGCTGCGATGCGCTTATTATAGCTACAGGTGCTTCAGCTCGATATCTTGGTTTGCCTTCTGAAGAAGCCTTTAAAAATCACGGCATTTCTATCTGTGCTACCTGTGATGGCTTTTTCTATCGCAAACAAAAAGTGGCAGTTGTAGGAGGTGGAAATACCGCTATTGAAGAAGCACTTTATCTATCAAATATCGCCTCTGAAGTCCATTTAATTCATCGACGTGAAACATTTCGTGCAGAAAAAATTCTCATTCAACGGATGATGAAAAAAGTAAAAACTGGTAATATTGTATTACACACCAATTTTACTATCGATGAAGTATTAGGTGACAATGGTGGTGTTACTAAAATCAATTTACGTTCAACCAAAAATAATAACCTAGAGATGCTTTCCGTTACTGGCGTATTTATCGCTATTGGCCATACGCCAAATACAAGGATCTTTACTGATCAGTTAGCTTTAGAAAATGGCTACATACAAGTGAAATTTGGGAATAAAGGTAATGCAACACAAACTTCAATTGAAGGTGTTTTTGCTGCCGGTGATGTCATGGATCATGTCTATCGTCAAGCAATTACATCAGCAGCTACTGGTTGTATGGCTGCCATTGATGCAGAACAGTATTTAGAAGCATTGGATTGTAAATAAACATTATAAATTGAAATAATTTTATAACTTTCTTTATCAGTAACTCTCGAAATAGCGTCATTTTATCTATTACAAATTTATTTGTAATAGATACAGCTAAAGTTGATTTTAGCTAAAATTAAGATCAGCTAGTTGTAATAATTAACTTATCACAGATATATAAAATCATCGCTATGGATAAACAAAAACAAACTGAATTGATTAAATGGTTGAAACAACAATCAGCACCAGCAAAACACTGGCTAATCTTATCCGTGTTACTAGGAATTATTAGTGGCCTACTTATCATTAAGCAGACCTGGCTTTTAGCTACTATTTTACAAGTATTGATTATAGATAATGTAGCTCGAGAAGAATTGCTTCTTCAATTTATATTACTCATTTTCATATTTATTATACGAGCAATAATTAATTTTATACGAGAAAATATTGGATTTATTTGTGGAAAAATTATTCGTAAGCACATACGGAAGATGCTGCTAAATAAACTTAACCAATTAGGGCCTGTTTGGATTAAAAACAAACCAGCTGGAAGTTGGGCATCGATCATCTTAGAACAAATTGAGGACCTACAGAATTATTATGCTCGTTATTTACCACAAATATATTTAGCCTATATAATCCCGATTATCATTCTGATTCCGATTTTCCTAATTAACTGGGCTGCTGGCTTAATTTTATTGATCACCGCACCTCTAATCCCATTATTTATGATATTAGTTGGGATGGGTGCTGCTAATGTTAATAAGCGAAATTTTATTGCTTTATCCAGATTAAGCAGCAGATTTCTTGATCGCTTACGTGGGCTGGATACCTTACGACTTTTTTTTTGTGCCACAAAAGAGATAAAAAATATTGAAGAAGCGAACGAAAAATTTCGCAAAAGAACCATGGAAGTCTTACGGATAGCATTTCTTTCTTCGGCAGTGTTAGATTTTTTTGTATCGATTTCCATCACCATTCTCGCAATTTATTTCGGTTTTTCTTATTTAGGAAAATTACATTTTGGTAGTTATGGTATACCGGTTACCATTTTTGATGGCTTTTTGGCATTGATGCTTGCGCCTGAATTTTTTCAGCCACTACGTAATTTGGGCACTTATTACCATGCTAAAACTCAAGCAGTTGGCGCAGCACAATCGTTATTTATATTACTAGCCAACATAGAACAACCATCGCCAAAACCACAAACCAATCAGCTAATAACGTCGGTTCAACCATTAATCATCATTACTGCACACAACCTAAAAATTTTTTCTCATGACAATCTACACTTGGCTGGACCGTTAAATTTCACAATATTTCCAAATCAACGCATTGCTTTAATTGGGCAAAGCGGATCTGGAAAAAGTTCATTATTAAATGTATTACTGGGTTTTCTACCATATAGTGGCTCTCTAACGATTAATGGAATAGAGCTAAGGGATCTCGATATGATTAATTGGCGAAAACAACTTAGCTGGGTTGGTCAAAACCCATATTTACCAGCACAAACCATCATTGACAATATACGTCTCTATTCACCAGAAGCTTCCGTAGAAGAGATCAGTATTGCAATGGAAAATGCTTATGTAACAGAGTTTACTAACCAACTACCAGCAGGAGTTAATACCAAAATTGGCGAAAATGCAGCATGCTTATCCCTTGGACAAGCACAACGAATTGCTGTTGCCCGAGCGTTATTAAAACCATGTAATTTGCTTTTACTAGATGAGCCTGCAGCAAGCCTTGATATGCAAAGTGAACAACGTGTGATGACAGCACTTAATATAGCCTCTACTAAACAAACAACATTGCTGGTTACACATTTATTAACAGAATCTGCCGAATACGATCAAATATGGGTGATGAAAAAAGGTTTAATTATTGAATAAGGTTCTTACAGCAAGCTAAGAAAGACTAAATGAACTTTTTAGCCCATGATAACTTATCGTGCATAAGGAGATATAATATGCGTGTACTACTCAATTTTTTTAAGCTATATTGTCGTTATTGGTTATTACTTAATTTTGGCATTATATTAAGCATTGTTGCGACACTATCAAATATTACCATACTGAGCATATCAGGTTGGTTTTTAGCTGGAATAGCAATGTCTGCTGCTGGGCAGCATGCTTTTAATTATATACTACCGATAGCAGTCGTTCGAAACTTTGCAATTGTCCGTACTGCCAGTCGTTACGTCGAACTCTTAGTTAACCATGATACAACTTTTCGTATCCTAGCATATTTAAGGATATTTATATTTCAAAAACTATTTCCGCTATCACCTAGCGGCATCGCACATTATCGTCAAGGAGATATTCTTAATCGTCTAGTAGCTGATGTTGGAAGCCTTGATCACTTATATTTACGGGTGATTTCCCCCATCTTTGTTGCTTTGATCATTACTATTTTGCTCACCTTTACGTTAAGCATATTAGACTCATTTCTTGCCATTACTCTTGCTACAATTATGCTGTCTTTGTTAGTTATCTTACCTTTTTTCTTTTATCAGACTGGAAAATCTATTGGATATGATCTTACTATATTTCGCAGCCAATATCGCGCTTGTTTAATAAATATTATTCAGGCACAAGCAGAACTAAGTGTTTTTGGCGCATTACCTCGCTTTCAGCAAGTATTGACCGATCTAGAATCCAAATGGTTAAAATCCCAACAGCAGCAATCAAACTTAAGCGCACTATCACAATCTATTATGATTTTTATATCTGGCTTTACCGCAATCTTACTAATGTGGATCACAGCAAGTGGTATTGGTGAACAGCATAAAGCCAGTGAACTTATTGCCATGGTGGTCTTTTGTACCTTAGCTTCTTTTGAGGTTTTTGGACCGGTGGCTATGGCATTTCAATATTTAGGCCAAGTTATTACTTCAGCAAATCGCTTAATGGAGTTAATTAATCAGAAGCCAGCTGTAACATTCCCAGATTCAGATATAATGATTAATAATCAGGTTAACATTAAATTACAAAAAGTACATTTTAGTTATCCACAACATCCACAACCAACATTACAAAATATCTCTTTGACACTCAATGCAGGTAAACATGTTGCTCTACTAGGTAAAACTGGCTGTGGCAAATCTACACTATTACAATTATTAACGCGCGCATGGGATGTCAGCTCAGGCCAGATCTTAATAAATGGCCATCCAATTAATCACTATAATGAGAAAACATTACGTAAATTAATGGCAGTAGTACCACAGCAAACGCATATTTTTAGTGACACTTTACGCAAAAACCTATTAATAGCGAAAGATGATGCAAGTGATACTTTATTAATAAAAGTGTTAAAACAACTGGATTTAAACAATCTGATTAAAAATCAAGGGCTAGATAGTTGGATTGGCGAAGGTGGCCGACAACTCTCAGGCGGTGAACAACGACGATTAGGTATTGCAAGAGCTCTACTTTATGATGCACCAGTAATTTTATTGGATGAGCCAACTGAAGGATTAGATGCAAAAACTGAAAAACAGATACTAATTCAGTTACAGGAAGACTGCTGCGATAAAACCTTGTTAGTTATTACGCATCGGTTGGAAGTTTTAGAAAAAATGGATCAAATATATGTGATGGATAATGGGAAAATTATTGAGCAAGCGATTGATTACACACCCATAAAAAATTATTACAATTAAAGTGACACTATTTTCAATTTTATTAAGTAATATTACTATTACTAATATAATTACAAAATTAGTTAATTATTGCTGTTATATGTTTCATATTAATGATGGATCTTATATCTTTCTAGCGTCAAAATATACTTTATATGAACCAAATGCTTTATTTAGACATCGGCGATAATCTGGATCTTCCTGGATTACTGGCTGACTATTTATGAATGGATTTTTCTTTAGTTGAATCCAACGAAAATACTATTATGCTGCTGCTCGCTAGATCTAAATATATTTATCTTGCCAGCAGACCAGCAGAAATATGCTTTTACCGAACAAAATAGAGTGAGAAAACCGTCTTTTCAGTATTAGACTAACTCATGACTTTGACAATGTTATCACTGATGCATGCGCACAATTATAAAAAAGAATCTTGTTGATCACAAAGCAAAATAATAGAAACCTATACTGCTTTGCATCAATTTTGCGTTGCTCTTATTCACTTTAAGTTTAGGAAGTTTAGGACACATAAATTTAAATGGTAGGCTATATGGTGTTAATGTTAGTAAAATTTTTTTTATGAATTAATGTTCAACAGTGTTAAATGACGGTTATAAATATGCACTTATTGCTTTTTATTAGCATTTCTTGAATTTTGATGATAAACTCTTTTTTAATTGTTAAATAATTGATACATATACTGCTCCTTTAGGCGTGAAAGGAGTAGATCTAGATCACTAGTGTGCAATTTTAAATTATCTCTATCAATAATCACGATAAACCTATCAATAAAACGTGTCTGCTAAAGAAAACTATAAATTTATCAAGTACAAAATAAATTAATCCCTTTACTTTTTGAGATGATTAAATAAGAAATGTTTTTCTATCTAAACAAAACAACAAATAGCTGATTTAACTTCAATATGAAAATATTAGTGACAAATTCATTCATCACTATTGAAATCTAAGTTAGATATTTTGTTGTGATATCATTGCATTTTATTTTTTATTGTTTTTGATTGTTCAAATCGGATACTTGTTGTATATTTTCGTGCTATCAAGCAGTGACTTGAAACTCTAGACGCCCTTACATAATGAGGATTTTTCGACATTATTTTACCTATAAAAACTTGGTGATTAACTAAGAGGATTAGATGGCCAAAGAAGAGAATATTGAAATGCAAGGTAAAGTACTAGATACTTTACCAAATACTATGTTCCGTGTTGAACTAGAAAATGGACACGTAGTTACTGCGCATATTTCTGGTAAAATGCGTAAGAATTATATCCGTATTCTAACAGGCGACAAAGTGACTATCGAGTTAACTCCTTATGATCTAACTAAAGGCCGAATCATCTTTCGTAGCCGTTAATTACTTCTACTCTTAGTCTATTAACAGACTAACTGTCTATTGGCATATACGATTGGAATATTATGCTGCTCATAGAGCAGCTATAATTAAATTATAGCATCCTTTGCTTTAGATTTGTCTATCGATTAGAAATAATAGGTTAATTTTTAGATCCTGCTTATTCACATCGATCTTAAGAAGCACCAAGGTACCTCAACTAGCAAAATAAAAGTTTATGAGATAAAAATTTCTTTAAATTATCCTAAATTAGTCTTTCTATCTCCATATTTTTTTGGTGGACGGAATCGGCTCCATCCATCTCACCATATTCTTAGCCTTTAGTACAAAGTCATTTAGATACCGCATTACTTTACTGATTTTAATTAATAGACCTTTCTGATCAAGTTCACCATGTATAACTTAACAATAAACTTATAAATAAGTTTGGAAAAAACTTCTGGTATCAAACAAATCATTAAACCAAATAATGCTATCTAATTGATTATAAAAATCAGACGCAAAAATTTATTTTATATCCAATAATGCATCATGATTATTATTATGCTCAGTAAAACCAATCGATTTACGCTCTGTTTCTTTCTTGCATGCCCAAATTACCACTTACGTCACAAAGAGAACACCACGAAAATTACCTTTACTAGCATTATTATTGGTTAAAGTACTATTATTCGAGTTATGCTAATTTCTGCTGTATCTGATTTTGAAGATTCTGGCGAATATCCCCTGATTATTGATTTAGTGAATGACTTTAAGAATATAAATATTCTATGCCATGGAAAAATCTACCTTACAGAGATAGGTATCAGCAAAATCAGATTTTATCTCTGATCCATTTCATAAACTCATCAGTAATACTGCTAGATAGCTCATACCCACCAAAGTTGAGGTGAACTAGATAGCCAACCATATGCTATAGTAAAATACTAAACAGTATGCCTTGTTGACGTGCTTTTCATACATCACTGTGTCATATCAGTAGTGATTATTTTCCATAAAAACCATACAGACTGGTATAGGCAATGTTAACATTAAATTGCATAAGGTCAGTAGGAAGGATATCTATAGAAGCGTCAACTGAATATGCTTCAACAGCTTTTTATATTCCATTATCTGAGTGGCGCAATAAATGCAAAGAGTTATGCCTACCATATGGCTGTATTTACATCACATACATCACATATTATGAGGCATCTATACGGTAATTTTCATGAATCTCTCTGTAGGTCAACACTTTTCACTAAAAAACCAGATAATCGCTATACAAATACCATTATGAGACTAAAACAACAATGCCTTGAAAAGAACATGCAATTCTACCTGTTGGATTTAAACGATACGAGGTACATTTATTTCTTCCTATATGGCATATACACTTCTCTTAGATAAGATAATCGCCTTTGCATGGTATCACGCCGGTTTAGATCTTACTAAAGATGTACTTAAAGGAGCTTGTTCTAATTAAATGCTTATCTGGAGTCAGAAGCTGACTTAATAAAATTTCTCAATTGCCTTGCGAGTGAGTGTCTTACCCGTATTTCTCGGGCTCTTGCTATGCGAGACCATGTTATTAGTTTTTGGAATGCAAAATGGCAAAGATGTTCCATGACACGCAGCACCAATGCTATTTTGGCACAAAAACATCTACCGTTCTGATATCACTTATCAAATGCATGCAACAGAAAGTTAATACTAAGCTCATAGAAGCCATGCCTAGGAGAGAGAGTTGTGATTTTATCAAAAACGCCATTGATGTGTTTTGTTGGACAGATTTTCCAGAGAAGCACCATGTGCAGCAATAAAGAAACTTAAAAAACAGAGAAGAACTATTGTCATTATACGACTTCCAATCAGCACACTGAGCATCAAATAAAGAATGATGAATCAGATTAAAAATCGGCTTTTGCAAAACTAGACTAAAGACGCTAACGCTAGAAGAACTATGGTTAAAAAAAACAAGCCTTTTAATTGTATTAAACTGCTCTGTATTAAGCTGCTACAACATCTAGTAAGAAAAGCCGGAATCTGCTAAAGAGATTGAGTTACCTGACTATTGAGGTAAACAAGGTCCAATTTTAGAATGAAGAACAGATTCATGAAGCATCAAAGTAGAACGTAGCCTGATCGCCATATACCCTATTTGCTAATACCATTCAATAAACATTGTATGTTAGCGAAAGTTTTTGGTTTGCTCACAGAGCAATTTTTCCCAACCAACGTCTGTATTTCAATTGTTATAGTTTTAAATAATCTTATCTCTAGGCCAGATAATTCAGTAAATATAATAATACTAGACTAGGAATCTACTCAGCCATTCTTTTAATCAGGTGATATAACTGTTTATATTTTGAATGTAAAATTTCTTATCAATAACTTTCTGATTATCCAACCTTATTAAGTTTATCGATGGTGACTAATTTTATGCTATCTGTCAAAGATTTCGTGCTATCCAAATTCCATTGGAGCAAAGAATTAACTATTTATCGATGCTAATCACCTCAAGAAAACAGCAAATATACTCTGCATTAAATTTTTTAAGAATCTCATCGCTCATATGACCATCTTAATTTTTGGTGATAAGACTAGACAATTCATTCTTTCTTTTCATATCCTAATCTTACGTATTTTCTTGCTCTTTTATATAGGATAAAACGTCCCTATTTAAAGGATTTATAGAAAAATATTTCGCTAACTTCAACAATATAACTTAATGCATTTACATTGACTTATTACTGCTGAAGTAAGGAAGCAGTGACGATGGGGTATCTAAACGCTCTTTTTAAATTAATGCTTGTTTATTTATCTGTGACTCCAGCGTAAACTTAAATCATTCAACATACATTGCAGATAAAACTAAAGTATTTATTCTTGTGATGTAATTTTACCAGAGGTGTTTCAGTTTCAGCAAGATTGTTAAATCTGTTCCTTCAATATGGATTTGTGCAACAAAAGTACTTTACTTCTAATTGAATACCCAACAATATAGACAATGAGATGTTCACTTTGACAATATTTGCAGGATAAAGTTGAATGAGTTAGACTTCAAGCATTAATAAAGATCACTCGACAACAATTTCTCGAGTGATCTAATAAGATGCATCTATTTATGTTTGCATGGAGTGATGAAAGAGTTTCTTTGATCTATATGACTGGTTGCTTTTTATGGCAGCCTCTATAGCGAAAATTTCTTATATACTATATAAGAGTATAATAGATTTCTACAAAGAAGCTTGATTAACATATCCAAACAGCTTTAGTCATTACTAAAGCTGTTTGGATAACGTCGCATCCACTTTATGCACGTGATGAAATTTAATAATCTCAATATCACTATACTTTGCCAATCACTTTTTCTGTTTTTCCTAAAACTACAAGACAAAATTAACATAAGCACTAAATTTACTGCTAATCTCATGGAGATAGATCGGTTTCACAGTGTCTTAAATTAACTTCTGTTCATTTTTATTAAAACCTATATTGTGACAATGGTTATTATTTTAGCATATTTTTATAAACTCTAAAATAATATTGCGTGCCACCTTTATGATAAATAAAATCGATAAAAAAAATCAAATTTATCTAAAATATTAATCAAATCCTTATTAATTATAACATTTAAGCAACCAATACTAACTAATTCAACGGTATTACCGTACATTACTACGTTTGAGCTTTTTTCTAACAGACCTCATAAAAATGCCATCCTATTGTGAAATAACCTGCTTTAATTAATTTGCATCACACTCTTTTACCAGGGTCAGCAATTTAAAACCAACCACTATCAAAAGAGATGCCAACACGAATATCTAAATTAATCATCTTTTTCTCTATTGATTAAAGACAGATTAAATATCCTAAGTTCGATAAGATTAACATTCACCATAACCTACTAATGATTGCAAAAACCATTAGCAAGTAAAAAAACCATTTGAATTAGTTCAATTATATGCTAAATTAACTAAGATAAAATCAATTTAATTAAATACCAAAATAACAGGTATAAGTATTATATTTGCTTAATTTTAACACTTAACTCTTTTGGTACTTCAAAAACAACATTTTCTTTATGACCAGCAAGTTCGATAATTTCACTAGCACCTAAAACATTTAGGCGTTCAATAACCTGACAAACAAGAATATTTGGTGAAGAAGCGCTAGCAGTAATACCAATAATCTGCATATTTTTCAGCCAATACTCTTGAATATCAGCAGCAGAGTCAATCAAGTAAGCCGGTTTACCTGCTCTTTGTACTAATTCAACAAGACGATTTGAATTAGAAGAATTATTAGATCCAACAATTAGTACAATATCAACTTTATTAGCCAATTCACGCGCTGCTTTCTGACGATTAATTGTTGCATAACAAATATCATCTTTATGTGGTCCAAGAATATTTGGGAAACGAGTATTTAAGGCGTCAATAATATGAGCTGTATCATCAACAGATAGGGTAGTCTGGGTCATAAAACAAAGGTTTTTTTCATCTTTTACTTCTAACTTCCAGACATCTTTAGGTGTTTCAACCAGATACATACCGCCTGCCTGATTATTATATTGTCCCATTGTGCCTTCCACTTCAGGGTGCCCAACATGACCAATTAAAATAGCCTCTTTACCTTCACGGCTGGCACGCGCAATTGCCATATGTACTTTAGTCACCAATGGACAAGTTGCATCGAATAACATGGTTAGATTACGTTCCTTAGCTTCCTGTCGTATTGCTTGAGAAACACCATGAGCAGAAAAGATCAAAATAGCTCCATCAGGGACTTCAGAAATTTGCTCAATAAAAATTGCACCGCATTGACGAAAATTGTCAACCACATAACGATTATGGACGACTTCATGACGAACATAAATTGGTGTCCCATAAAGCTCCAGTGCTCGATCAACGATACTAATTGCTCGATCAACACCTGCACAAAACCCTCGAGGATTAGCCAACAATATTTGCATCTTATCCCTCTCATTTTGGATCAATTCCAAACACTTTAATATTAAAAATGATCTTTAGACCCTAACGAGCGATTAAAATCAACTGTGATAGAGAGTCTTCTGATACTGCAGTTACAATGCCTGGCATTTCAGCACCATATTGCCTGTGTAAATAATATGATAGCAGCAACTTCAGACATGCCTAACCTAAATAAATGCTTTTAGCATAAATTTATTAGGTTATATCTGGATTTTATTTAGAAAAATAACATCATCTCCGCCTATTATAGTAAACGTTTTTTACCAACAACACTTAAGCAAATTAATTATTTTCTAGTGCTGCCAATAGGTTTTTATCGACAACAAAAAAATGCTGTCTTATACTGATCATAGATTGAATTAGTAATTAAACTATCTCAAGTTTGATCGTAAAATACACAAACATGGCACGCATTATCTACTTCTAGTAAGGTTAACATGACAATAA
>JBHEQW010000054.1:0-10733 GCA_046530935.1 Arsenophonus sp. | reverse complement strand
AGTAGAAAGCACAATAATTGCTGATTTTAATTGATTTTTTAACTCATCAACAATAATACGTAGTTGTTTATGCTCAATGTTATTTAACTGAGTAACTAAGAGGTTAACTCCGTTAATTTTTTTAACTTGTTTACTTAAAGAAACACTTTCTTTGGCAGCTTGTTGCTCTTTTAATTGATTTAACGACCTTTCTAATAGCTTAACTTTATCTAATGTTGCTTTAATTTTTCTCATTAAATTATTAGGATCACCTTTCATTAATTGGCTAATTTCTGTCAATAAATGAGATTGTTGGTGAATGTTATCTATAGCAACTTGCCCGGTTATTGCTTCGATCCGTCGAATTCCAGTTGCTGTCCCTGATTCGTTGCTAATATGGAATAACCCTATATTACCAGTCCAATTTGCATGAGTACCGCCACATAATTCAATAGAAAAATTACCTATACTAATAACGCGTACCTGTGCATCATATTTTTCACCAACAAGCTCCATCGCAAATTTTTCTTTGGCTGCCTCTAAATCCATTAATGTTGTTATAATAGGGTCATTTTTACGAATTTGATAATTTACGATATCTTCAATTTTATATATTTGCGTAGGCGTTATTGCGGCAAAATGAGAAAAATCAAAACGCAAATATTTCTCATTTATTAAAGATCCTTTTTGGCTTACATGATTTCCCAATACATCACGCAAAGCTGCATGTAACAAATGGGTGGCAGAATGATTGAGACTAATAGCGTTACGACGTTCAATGTTAATTCTTGCATCGATTGAATTATTTATCGATATTGATCCAGTTATTACCTTACCAATATGTCCAATTGTTTTGTAGTATTTTTGTGTGTCAGATACCGCAAATTGATAAGAGTTATTGCTAAGTATACCGATATCACCAACCTGGCCACCTGATTCAGCATAAAAAGAGGTTTTATCAAGAATAATAATCCCTTCTTCACCTTGGTTTAATACATTGACAGACTTACCATGCTGAAAAATAGCCGTTACTCTAGCTTGTTGGTTGTTATTTTTATATCCCAAAAAATTACTATGACTATCTACTTTAATGACATCATTATAATCAGTCGAAAATCTACTAGACTTTCGAGCTCGATATTTTTGTTGGTCCATCACAGTGTTAAAACCTAATTCATCGACTTTAATATTACGTTCACGACAAACATCAGCAGTTAAATCAAATGGAAAACCATAAGTATCATATAGGAGAAATGCGATTTCGCCAGATAAACTATCCCCTTGTAATTGAGCTAATTTATCATATAATAATTGAAGTCCACGCGCTAAAGTATGAGAAAATTTTTCCTCTTCATTCTTCAATGTTTTTTCAATCGTTGCTTGTTGAGATTTTAGCTCATCAGCTGCGTTACCCATTACCTGAATTAATGGTATAATTAACTTATAGAAAAATGTCTCTTTTTTTCCTAGCATATATCCATGACGAATCCCTCGACGAATAATACGACGCAATACATAACCACGTCCTTCATTAGCAGGAAATACACCATCACAAATAAGAAAAGCACTTGATCGAATATGATCAGCTATGACGCGTAATGATTTATTATTTAGATCCGATAAAGCGATTATCTTAGCAATAGCAGCAATTAATTGACGAAATAAATCAATCTCATAATTTGAGTTAACTTGCTGTAATACAGAAGCAATACGTTCAAGCCCCATACCTGTATCAACAGAAGGCCTTGGAAGTTTCTTTAGACTCCCATCAGACTGGCGGTTAAATTGCATGAAAACAATATTCCAGATTTCAATATAGCGATTACCTACCTCTTCAATCGATCCTGGGGGGCTGCCAAAAATATGTTCACCATGATCATAAAATATTTCTGTACAGGGACCGCAAGGACCAGTATCACCCATTTGCCAGAAGTTATCAGAAGCATAAGGAGTACCCTTATTATCACCTATCCTAATAATACGTTCAGCAGGAACACCGATTTCTTGCTGCCAAATATTATAAGCTTCATCATCAGTGTGATAAACGCTGATCCAAAGACGCTCTTTTGGTAAATTAAACCACTGCTCACTTGTCAGCAGTTCCCAGGCATATTTGATTGCCCCATGTTTAAAATAATCACCAAAGCTGAAGTTACCTAACATTTCGAAAAAAGTATGATGGCGAGCGGTATAACCAACATTTTCTAAATCGTTATGTTTGCCTCCGGCTCGAACACAACGTTGCGCGGTTGTTGCTCGAGAATGAACTCTTTTATTTAATCCTAAAAATACATCTTTAAATTGGTTCATACCTGCATTAGTAAACAATAAGGTAGGGTCATTATTTGGTATTAATGAACTACTAGGTACAACTTCATGCCCTTTAGCATGAAAAAAATTTAGAAAAGTTTGACGGATCTCATCGGTGCTTTTACTACTCATACATTATCCTGAAATAAATCTAAAAAATAGAGCTCACATTTTATGTGATAAACATATTTTTATCATAAAATAAGCTTATTGATGGTATTTTTACCAGGTAAAAATCTGAGAAATCCTTAAATTGTTTTATGACTAAATCGGTGACAAGGATTTACTAACTGTGATGCGTATTAATACGTTACTCAAATACTAGGCCTTTTATAGAAGGGCCTTTCTTGAGTATATGCTTTTCTAAGCAATAATACAACAAGAAGTAGTATAGTTAGACTAACGCAAAATAATTTAAGTGTTATGCAGTGAAACTAACATTATATTAACTCTATTCCATTATATTTATTTTTTTATTTTAGAAATAAAGCTCTTGAATTTTGTCTCCATTTATATTTACAAAGGTAATTTTTAATAGCTAATTCTACTAGATAATTTTACTTAGTAAAAATTTGGTATAAGCTTATACTTATCAAAGTTATTCTTATTTTTTTTGTGTATTATGAATTTTAAAGAGATGATGGCGTATCTATTTTTCTGATTAATTTCCTGAATAATTTCACCAACAGAGAAATGATATGCCATGAAAAGGTATACCATATAGGTATCTAAAAAATAAAATATTGCCTTTTATTCCTTATTTCTTTCATGAACTTATTCGTGATGGCGTCAGATATCTTATAGCAGCCTGGTTGAGGCTGAGCTTTGAAGCTATGCTTTGACAACATGTTAAAACGCCGCCTCGTTAACGTCTCTCATGTCCGTAGTCCGTAATGGTTATTTACCTCAGCAAATTATAGAGACTTATATTTGCGCATGTTGAAATTAAAGTGCCTAATGTCATGAATAAGTATTGCACTGGCAACGAAATATAGCTCAATAGCTCAGCTAGCGCTTTATTTGAATCGTGAAAAATAGACTCGAAGAGTTGCTAGCATTGCTATGTACCTACTAGGCATATCCACCGGTGATTTTCATAAAACCATCAAGGATAAACTTTTTTGTAAAAAGCATATTGTCTATCTGCTATAATATCTATAGCAGACTGAAACAGAAATGACTTGAAGAACACAGGTAATTCGTGCCTGTGTAATTTAAGAGATGGCAGCTATGTGTTTATTCCTTGGGCGATGGTATGTATACCGTCCTATCGAGCAAGATGATCGTATTTGCCTGCTGGTATCATTATCGGTGTCACTGAGAATAATGGACGTAATGGGCTAGTTGCGCTTAAAGATGCTTGCCTAGAATCAGAAGTAAACTTGACCAACCTTCTCAATGCCATGCAAAAATGTATCTTAACAGTATATCATAAGCTTAGCCACTTGTGACGCTGTACACTTAGTTTTTGGAATGAAATAACAAAGATATTTCAGAACATGAAGCACCAATGATGTTGAATACACAAAACAGCTAATGTTGCTAGTTTTATTCCCCTAAAGGCATGCAACCGAAAGTTAATACTACGCTGCATGAGGTCTGGCTAGCAAAGAATCGCCATGATGTACGCTAATAAAGCTCTTGATGTTTTGTTGGCAAGATTTTTAGATAAGTAAATTGAAGCGATGAAGAAGCTAAAGAAAGATCAACAATAACTGCTTGTATTTTACAGTTTACTTAATGTCAAAGTACTTGGCATCAATAAGAACAACGAATTTAATTGAATCTGCGTTTAGAACAGTTAGCTTAGGAAGGCAGTGACTCTCTAAGAAAACTATGGTTCGAAAAACCAATTTTTCAATGATATTTAAGCTTGTCCAGCATGCTCAAGAAAAGTTGGAACTGAACCAGCTAAGGAAGTTTGAGTTGCTAACTTTGACACTGGTGATAAATCACATCCAATCTAAGGATAGAGAACAGATTCATAACCCATCAAATTAGAAACGGCAGCCTATGATCGTAATACAGCAGATTTTGTAATAACTCTAAGTTAACGTATTAATATTTTGGTTTTTATTTGTAAAATTAAGTATATGGTTTTAACATGGTTGGCTTAATTGTATTGCTAATTTGCTTAATTTGTAACTAACTATGCATTCTGATTTATTAATTTCTATTCAATTGAATTGAATTTAATTGGTTAATATTAGTAATTTTTTATTAACTTTTTTTTTGCTAATTTATTGGTACTAGTAATTACTTCATTTATAACTAATATCATTAATTATGGTTTCATACATTTGTATTTTTTATCATCATGTAATACATAATTTATTATTTGACTTAGTCGATAAAAGTATTAGTTGTTAGCACTCTTGGGTGACCTGGCTTATATTGAACATTATTGTCTTAATACTGGTTCTCTGGCAATTATCATAAGCTGGCTTTTGGCTTGCTTATTATTTTATATCGGTTGATTGCTTGATTTATTCAGTATTTATTTCTAATAAACTTGTTGATCTATTGGTCAATTACAACAATATAACAAAGTTATTTACATTTTTTTAGTTGATTACCTTAGAAGATCTGTAGCACGCGAATTATCAATTATTATTAAGCAATAGAGAAAAAAATGTTAACGTGTATAATACCTCTTTTCACTATATCTAAGATAAAAGCTATTAATAGTACTTATTTAGTACTTATTTTCCTATTTATAATATCATAGGTTAACGCCAGAAAGCGTTATACTTACTGATCATAATCATGTCTATTAAACTGGTAGCAGCTAGTTTATTATTAACTTGCCCTGAATTAGAAATCAGAATCTATTTTGATAAAAATTTATTTTTCTTGCCATAAATTTATTTTTTTTGCCATATAGAGGCATTTATCTTCAATGGAAGCTAATTACATTTTGAATGTATTATTGCAAATAGTTAATCAAAAAAGATCATTAGAGTAATGATTCGTGTGTAGTAAAATTAGTGATATGGTGTGCTATCCATATTCAGCTATTTTAATTTTATCTGATTGCTTTGAGATTTTAAAATAATTAACGAAGAAATAATTTATTTGTTTAGTAATAGCAGATTTGTCAGATAGTTTATTACAAATTTCTTATCTTCTCTGCTAGAAGAACAGTTCTACAGCTATATCGTTTATTCAATTAATTAAACTGCAATATTTGCTTACTTCTATTGCGTTGTTACTAGCAGTTCCTGTTTGCTTTCTAATAAAGGAAAGGTACTGCAAACGATATGTAAATATATGGGAAAATTAAATTGGTTGAGTGTGACAGAATTAAGAAAAATTATAGCGAAGTTGTATTTTGATAAAATTAAAATAATGCGTTATAACTTAAGAAGTTTTCCCTTGCTTGTATCAGCAGCAGTTTTGCATTTAGAGGTTCCTCAATTAAATTTAGAGGTTTCTCAATTAAAATAAACCGCTTATTTTTTTGGATTTAAATTTAATAAGATAATGATAATGAATGATAAAAATCTTTCTACATGGCAAACATTTCGCAGGCTATGGCCAATGATTTTGCCATTTAAACTTGGATTAAGTGTAGCTTCTGTTTCGTTGATCATTAACGCTGCCAGCGATGCATTCATGATCTCCTTATTAAAACCTTTACTTGATGAAGGTTTTGGTAAAGCTGATAACAGCACGCTAAAATGGTTAGCAATCATTATATTAGGACTAATGATGATAAGAGGGATATCAAGTTTTATTTCTAATTATTGTATTGCCTGGGTTTCTGGTAAAGTCGTAATGAATATGCGTCGACGCTTGTTTGGGCATATGATGGGAATGTCTGTTGCTTTTTTTGATCAGCAGTCGACAGGAACCTTAATTTCTCGTATAACTTATGATTCTGAACAAGTTGCTTCATCCTCCTCTAGCGCCTTAATCACTATTGTTCGAGAAAGTGCTTACATTATCGGTCTGTTTGGGCTGATGTTTTATTATAGTTGGCAGCTTTCACTAATATTAATTGTTATTGTTCCTATTGTTGCGTTAACAATTCGCTCGGTTTCTAAACACTTTAGAAATATTAGTAAAAGCATGCAAACTGGTATGGGGCAAGTAACCGATAGCGCAGAACAGATGTTAAAAGGCCATAAAGAAGTTTTAATTTTTGGTGGACAAAAAATTGAAACTGAGCGCTTTAGCAAAGCAAGTAATCATATGCGTCGGCAAACGATAAAAATGGTAACGGCATCTTCGATCTCTGATCCAATCATACAGCTTATTGCCTCTCTAGCGTTAGCATTTACGCTTTATATCGCAAGTTTTCCTGAAGTTATGAAAACACTGACAGCAGGAACTATAGGTGTTGTTTTTTCATCTATGTTTGCATTAATGCGCCCATTAAAGTCATTAACAAATGTTAACGCACAATTTCAACGAGGCATGGCTGCCTGCCAAGCATTGTTTACAATTTTAGATATGCAACAGGAAAAAGACGATGGTAAATTAATATTAAAAAAAGCTAAAGGTAAAATAGAATTTAAACATGTTACATTTAAATATGCAACAAAAGAACATCCTGTATTACAGGATATCTCTTTTAAAATCCCGCCTGGAAAATCTATTGCTTTAGTTGGACGATCAGGTTCAGGAAAATCGACTATTGCGAACCTAATTACACGCTTATATGATGTTAATGAAGGTCAAATATTGCTTGATGATCGTGATTTGCGCGAATATACTTTAAGCTCTCTACGTAGCCAAGTTGCACTGGTTTCTCAGCATGTTTATCTTTTTAACGATACTATTGCAAATAATATTGCTTATGCAACCGATGGTCGTTTTAGTCGAAAAGCCATTGAAAAAGCAGCTAAAATGGCTTATGCTATGGACTTCATTCAAAAACTGGATAATGGATTAGATACCGTTATTGGTGAAAATGGTGTAATGCTTTCTGGTGGGCAGCGTCAACGAATAGCTATTGCATGTGCTTTATTACATAACTCATCTATATTAATTCTTGATGAAGCTACATCTGCGCTTGATACTGAATCAGAGAGAGCTATTCAGGAAGCATTGGACGAATTACAGAAAAATCGGACTTCGATTATTATTGCCCATCGTCTTTCAACAATAGAAAATGTAGATGAAATTTTAGTTATTCAGGATGGTAAAATTATTGAACGAGGAACCCATCAAACTTTACTCAAGAAAGATGCTGTTGGGGGATATGCTCAACTTTAATAGTATGCAATTTAAGCAATGATTAATAAAATATGGTTAGGTAGTTCGTGGCTATATCTTTTATTACTACCGTTATCGATAGTATATGCCATGATTATTGGATTAAGACGCTTTTGCTATCATTTAGAAATTTTCCATAGTTGGAGAGCACCAATATTTATTATCGTTGTAGGTAATTTAACTGTTGGTGGTAATGGTAAAACTCCGGTTGTTATTTGGTTAGTTGAGCAGCTTTTATTACAAGGCTATTGTGTTGGTGTTGTATCACGCGGGTATGGTGGGAAATCAACTTCTTATCCGATATTAGTTAATGAAAGTATATCAATAAAGGAAACTGGCGATGAGCCTGCTTTAATTTATCGACGAACTGGTGTGCCAGTTGCTGTTGCACCTAAACGAGTAGAAGCATTTAAGATGTTACTTAGGCAACAAGAACTAGATATTATTATTGCTGATGATGGTCTTCAGCATTATGCCTTACAAAGGGATTTTGAGATCGTTGTTATTGATGGTATCCGTAGATTTGGAAATGGTTGGTTGCTGCCTGCTGGTCCATTACGCGAGTGTCAATATCGTTTGAATACCGTTAATGCTATTATTACTAATGGGGGTGTCCCTAGGTATGGTGAGATTGCCATGCAGTTAATAGGCGATATTGCTGTAAACATGTTGACAGGTGAAAAACGATCAGTCTGTAAATTGAAGCAAGTTATTGCAATTGCAGGAATTGGGCACCCAGCACGCTTTTTTTCAAGCCTTGAACAAAAAGGAGTTCAATTAATTACGACATATTCTTTTTCTGATCATCAATGTTATGAATTTTCTAAATTAATAACCTTAGCAGCTGATTATCAAATATTATTAATGACTGAAAAAGACGCAGTAAAATGTTTTAATTTCGCTCAATTAAATTGGTGGTATTTGCCAGTAAACGCCAAGCTTTCACAACAAGGCGAAAAAAAAATTCTTTCAGATATTAGTAAATTGTTAAAGACTAGTAAAAATATTTGAAATAATAACATTATTATGTTAGCTATAGCTGGAATTTAGTTAAGAATATAGTGATATATCATATTTAATAGTAATATGATAAAAGCTATTATTTCATTAATACAAAATATTTTAATTTTATTTACTAGCAAATTTTATTAATAATCTAGTAATGAATCACTTGTCTTATTGTATAAGGTTGTTTTAGGTTTAAATAGATCCTAAATAGCAATAGAAACAACTAAGTTGCTGTTTTTTTACTGAGCTATGTTTGGAAAAGGTTCTTGCTTTGTTTGCAGAAATACTTCTAGGCACTACATCTGTAGTTCAATTGTTATGCTTTCAAGCAATCTTCTTCAGGTAAAATAATTCAGTAAATAAAACATGTGGAAAATTCCATGTGCCATCATAAAATTTCTACTAACAAATTATTCTTTTAATTAGTTGATATAGTTAAGATTTTAAATCTAAAATCCATTATCAATAACTATTTAATTATCCAACTTTATTAAGCGATAGTGATTAATTTCATTTCACTAGAGAAAAATTTCTTACCATTTAGGTCCTCTTAGCAAATCTGATGATGTAGCTCTTTATCGATATTTGCCTAAAGAAAACAGCTAATATACTCTGTATTTAGTTATGCCAATTCCTAGTATATGGAGTTTTGAAGATAGTGTGATGGATGTCATGATCCTTTTAATTGTTTTTATAAATGATTTCATGAATATAAAGATGAAATGTTATGGAAAACATATCATATAACAAGCATCAAAAAAAACTATATAGTACATGTAATCCATTACATGAATTCATCTGTAATTCTGATTGGCAGCTGATATAATCCACAGTTGTTTTGGTTTAGATTGAAGGTATGCCTTAGACAACGTCATGAATGCTAACCTTATTTATGAGCGTTTCATGTTGGTGTTATCAGTAACTGTTATTTGTTAGAACGAATTTATACAGATATTTGTGATATTGAAATTAAACTACATAAGCTCAGGAGAGATCACGCTGGAAACGAAATATGCTTAAACAGCTTGTTGTTACCTCTTTATCTAATCATGAAAAAAATTTCAAAGAGTTCTTCTGTATATATTGGAAGCTGCTGTAGCTATGCAAGTCATAGCTATTGGTGATTTTTAGGAATCGACTATAGCGGTTTTTTCTAAAAAATCACATTGCGTTCTCTCTCTGTTAATAATTAGTGGGCTGAAAGAGCAATGGTTTGAAGAACACAGGTAATAGTACAATCTAGCTGATTTAAGCATGCGTGCTACGTTTATTTCTTAGGCAATATGGATAGATACACCTATCAGGTAAGAGAGATCGCCTTTGTCTTATTATCAATTTATCGCCATAACTAAGCATGGACATAAGGAGTTAGTTGCAGTTGAAAATGCTTATCGAGAGTCAGAAG
The DNA here is from genome assembly GCA_046530935.1 of Arsenophonus sp. Lineage (GTDB taxonomy): Bacteria > Pseudomonadota > Gammaproteobacteria > Enterobacterales > Enterobacteriaceae > Arsenophonus. The sequence goes on along the minus strand of JBHEQW010000054.1, from coordinate 811 downwards.
CGAAATATATCGAACTTCTTAATCCATGCGTTAAGTCAGGAGCAACACCTTGCTTTAACCGTATCTCTTATGCTTGATAAGAGAGGTTGCGGTGACCTTATTTTTAGAATATAATATAAAGATATTTACTGATGCGCGGCACAAACTCTGTTAGTACATAAATAAAAAAGCTAATGTGTTGGATTCACTCCTTAATGGCATGCAATTGAAAGTTAAAGCTTGAAGTTGCCATGATAGGTCTATCTGGTTATAAATGGAGCTTCTGTTATTTCTAATAAAACCATTGATATTTTGTTGGGAATATTTTCAGCGAAGTATTTGTAGAAAATAAGAAGTTTGAGAAAGATCAAGAAGAGAACTGATCGCAGTTTATAACTTCCGGTTTCTAGCACAATAAACATCAATAAAAATTATGAATCTAATTGAATTGGCTTTGTGATAGTTAAATTACTCAGATGATACGCAAAGAGATTCTAATTCAAGTAAAAGTCTTTCAATGCTATTTAAGCTATTACACTCTGTTAAGAAAAACTGGAATCTAATAAATGGAGTCGACACCTGACCTGCTTACCATGTGTTTGTGGTAAACAACGTCAAATTTAAGGATGGAGAAAGATGTACGAAGTATCAGACTGAAACTCTAGCTATGCTGACAGACTGTCATACACCTACTAGATTATATTTGTTAATAAATTAGATTTGTTAATAATTTTTGCTTCAGAGTTTAATATTAATTTTAGTGTTACTCATTAAAGTGAGTAGTAGTAATATTTTATAAGTTATTTATTGTTAATTTAGTATCAATGTTTTC
>JBHEQW010000053.1:0-31513 GCA_046530935.1 Arsenophonus sp. | reverse complement strand
TCACTGCTTCATGGCGTGGATATAGCCCAAAAAGACTAGAAATAACTACTTGTATTTATCAGGTCATAGCTGTGCCGAAGTAATTCCTGAACAGGTCCTTGCTAGATTTTTTAACTGCTATTTTTTGAAAAAGAGTTCATAGAATACATCATCTTTAATATCTAGACTATCAAACAGATGATGGAGACATGAAGATGCGGATCTTGATTAAGTTATTGATCATATGTGTGCAAGGTGCAGAAGATAGAAATTTTAATACCATGTTTGTATGTGCCATACTGTACCATAACGCTGGTATAGGCGCGAAATAGAGCATTAAGTCGCAGATAATTTGTTATTAAAAAAAGGCTAAAGAGATTGTGGATTAATGAAAGCAATGTGTTGTGAGTCGCAGTTAGATAAAGAATGAACATACTGTGCTATCACTTCTGGGTAGCTTTGAAGCAAAGTGAGATGTAGGTTTTTTGACTTAAAGCTTTAGTAGAAAAACTGATGTATAAACGTTTAGGAAAGGCACAGCAGTAGTGCTAGGAGAGCGTCCACATATGTGCACAATGTAACAACTCAGTCAAGAATCCGCTTGAGAGATATACTGCTTCACGAGTTGATGCTTTCACAGTACTTTTTAATAAAGTTATTCAAGCCATCATTAATTGTGAAAAAACAATTTAGTTGTTATGGTGGATATAACTGGATAAATTAGTTCTCTTGGTGTCTTGGCGGAGAAATAGAAATTGTCATCCTGTCAGCACATTCGACAGGTATATCGACCTAATTATCTTTGTATTTATCTAAAAATAGCTGAAGGAAATGTGGTTATTCCTAGTTCCATAATAGATGACGATAGCTGATAAATTTATCGGAAAGTATACTTTTAGTTATTGCTTGATCAATGCAATTGTATCCAGCGTCATCGGTTTGGCCTTCGCAAGGTATCTCAAAACCACAGATAATCGTAAGTAAGAATATAATAACACTTTTGTGTCAAGAAAAAATTAGAGATTGAAGTTTGACTCTTTGCTTGTATGGTTTCTTTTTTAGATATCTAAAAAGAATTCAGTCAGTCCTGTCATCATTAATTTCAGGAGGAAGACCATAAAGCGCTTCTGATAAACAGGGCAATGTAACACGTGAACTCTCCTCTTGTCTTTTTTATTTACAAGGTTTTTACTTTCTAGTAGATTTATTCAGAGTTATCTTGATGAATTCCTAAAAAATCAACATGTCACATGCTATAAAACAGTACTCAGATCATGAAAACATCCTATCCCAGCACTCCAGAAGCAGCGCAGTTCACACCATAGTGTGCTACTTTCTAATGTTTGATTTATTAATTTCGATATGCTATTAATTATCCATTTTATTAAAAATAGTTAATTTATAATGATAAATAAATCTGTTAAGTTCTTGTCTTAATTTTAACCAATATCTCAAAAATTCAGTCTTTTCTATGGAAATTTTTGCATTAACATAAATACTAAGCCAGTCTAAAAAAGATCATCCAGATATTAAGATTCTTGGATGATATGGGTCATTATCTACTAAAATGCTTTAGTAATTTACTTTTAGAATAATTTGAAGTTAAAGCCATAATAAGGATCTCATTGTTGTTAAGCTACCTTATTAGAAAATAAGGAAAATAATTTAATAATTGCAACAATTATTAAATTTTCTTTTTTACCAAACTCACTACTGCAAAAAGTGAGTGACGAAAATTTATGTATAGTGCCTTGGTTGTTAAAGTCAATCACTTACTGTCAATAGACGAATGTACAACAAGTGGTCTGTCTTCTTTATGACTAAAAATATCATTTTGATAATTAACGGTTATAAACGCTACAGAACATCGATGCCAAACCTTATAATAATTCCTGTTTTTTTAGTAAATAAGAACTTGGTTTTGAAGGTAAAATAGCTTCATCTGCTTGATAAAGGACTAATCGACTGGCAAAGATATGAATATTAATTACCAGTATTTGATCATGATATTTTTGTTCATTAAGCAAGAAATGTATGGACAATTGGTCCTAAAACTGCAATACCTTTTAAGTGATTGAGTTTTAAGTAAGCTAATCGAACTGCAGTATTGGCAGCAAAACGCAAACCAATTATCCATATTTTAATATGATTGATCGATATATGAAATATTAGTCAATTGATGGCATATCTGGTGTTAAAATAGCCAAATCTTTTTGCTGCTAGATAGTTGCTAAAAGGCGGTAATAATCTATCTGTAAAAGATCTAATCTGCCACAAACTAAAATCGTTGAATACTGGCTTTGAGCTGGTATCCTATAAATATATAAAAATCCAATCACTCTTTTTTAGTGTCCTCTATTTTAAAAGAAACTTTTCAATTAAAAATCAGTTAATTAAACTTTATTTTTATAAGTTTTATTAGCTAACAAAAATGCTTCTTGTTATGCAAGATTATCACATTTAAGATAAGGATAATCGGTAATGCTATATAAATTAGCTGCCAGTAACAATGCCTGACTTGCTGTTATTTTTCTTGCAATTCAAGTGTTTGTTTCTGCAAGGCAATTGCTTGTTGTGATCATTCATAAGCCAAATTTCCTAGCTGCTAACCAATTACAGTATCAACTAAGTTCTCAGAACTTTGAATGCGATTATTTGCAGCAATTCAACTTAATATCTCTTAAATCTCCAGCCTATTCTTGCCAGGATAAATCAATATTAAGCAATTAATCATACGATATCAGTCTTAAGATAACTTGTTCCTTAGAATATTGAGCTTATTCTTCAATAAATGAGTTTTTGGCACACTAATAAGTCACTAAAAGAGAGCATGTCTCAAATTGTTTTAGTTTTGATTTATTTAAGCTTAACAGTTTTTCTGACAGATTTTTCATTCATTTTGATATTATTTAGTTAAAAACTTCATAAGTGATATAAGAATGTTATTAGCATCATTATATCATTTGCTTTATTTCACTGATTAAAGCCAAACAAATAAAATAATTATTGTTATTCGCAAAGTATCTTTTAATAAAAATCTATTTTTCAATATATAAAAGTCGTTATGTCCTGGTATTTTTTTTGTATACCAATAACATAATTATCAATTAGTGGACGTATAGCTTGGTTAGGAAAAATAGTCAGCAAATAGTCGTTTTGATATAGTATCCATGATAGCTTGTGTTGTCCTTCCTGTATTAACCAAATCCTTAAATCAGAATATAACCTTCAACGTCATCTTGCATTCTTTTTTAATAAAATTAAGTTCTTTTTGATTATTATGATCGTAATTTGAAATACAGACAATATCAATATAACGTAGACTTAATTCACTAGTAACAATACCACTAAAAACAACCACCAACAGACCAACTGCAATAATACATTTCCATTGCTTGGAAGGTAAATAAGTCTTGTGTCAACCAGGGAAAGCATTTGCAACATATCCTATATAATAATCTGAATTTCATTCATAAAATTCAGGTATGCACATTTCTTGTAAAATGTTGGTATCTAAGATACTGGCGTATTATTTTTTAATTAATTTTGTGGATGATTTTAAGAACATAAAGATGATATGTCATGAAAAAGTCTACATTGCAGGTATCAAAGAAATAAGATATTGGATCTAATCCATTGCATGAATTTATCCATAATGGTGCCAGCTAGGTGATAGCCACAGTTGTTGAAGCTAAGCATGAAGCCATGCTGCGACAAGATGCTAAACGTCTCTTTGTTGACGGATGTCCATGTTGTCATCCGTAAGAGTTGTTTGCCACAGAGAACTATAGGGATTGTTATTGATGATATTAAAATTAAACTGACCTAAAGTCAAGGATAGTATCGGCAGCGAAATATTTTTCAAGAGCTTATTGCTGCCAAACTTATTTAAAGTATAAAAAAATGTCAAAGAGTTGCTAGCATAACTATATCTACAAGCCATCTCCATCGTATATTTTTACTATGGTTCTCATTGCAGAAGTTTTCTTGCTAAAAACATCAATTGCCTTTCTCTAATTAATATTATAATCAGATTGAAATAGCAATGGCTTGAAGCATATAGGTAATACTGCCTGCGTGATTTAAGGGATATGCGGTAAGTTTATTTCTTGGCTGATGGCATGACACAGTATACTTGTCAAGCAAAATAATCATTGTTGCCTGTTGATATTATCGATATCAGTAAGCATTGGCGTAATGAGCTTGTTGTAGTCGAAGATGGTTATCTAGACTCAGAAGCAAACTTGGACGAATAAACTTATTAATACCATGTGAGCGCGTGTCTTAACAGTATTCCACAGGCTTTGTAGTGGAGATTATAACCTTTGTTTTTAGAATGCAATTTCAAAGATATCCACGGACACGCAGTATAAACGCTGTTAGGTAAACAAAATAGTTAATGTGTTGACTTCATTCTAAAAAGATATGCAACAAAAAATGAAGTCTTAGCTGCAAGTAGATCTGTTACTAGCAGAGAGAGCTGTGATGCAGCTAATAAAGCCATTGATGTTTTGTTGGCAAAGTTTTATCGAAATATCCTGGAATAATAAAGAAGCTTAGGAAAGTTTAAGAATAAAACTGCTGCCATTTTACAACTTCCAGTCAGCGCATTAGCGCCAATAAAAACAAGGAATTTGATTGAATCGGTTTTTTCGGCAGGAAGCCATTAAGCTGACATGGGAAGAACTATGGTTAGAAAAAATAACTTTTTCAATGCTATTTAAGCTGCTACAGTCTGCTCAGAAAAGCCGGAAGCGGCTAAGTGGACTTGAACATGATGACCATGCTGGTAAATAACGTATAATTTAAGGATGAAGAACAGATTTATAAAGCATCAAATTGGTGCCTATTGCCTAATAGGCATATACTAGATTTGCTAATAATTCCTAGTTTACTGACAACGAATTTGTCTTTGATGCCTAAGTGCAATATAATATGGGCTATTGGTTCTTGCAAATGATTTACCGCATGTATACATCACTGATATTGCATAACCTCTGGAAATGCTGATGCGCCATGCCCGGCTTTACACTGCAGATGGCGATTTCAAGCCAAGTATTTCTTCGATCCATCTGTATATCTATATACTAGAGCTAGCGAAAACTACCATCCAGTTACTGAAGCAGGAATTACTGACGAGCTGGCAATATCACTAACTACGATCTTTTAATGAAATGAAAGGCAAAAAAATAACGCTGTTGGTTGGAAGCAGTGCTATAAAGGCAGTTTAAATTGAGTTTTAAGGGTTATTAACTGAGATAGTTATGGGAGGATATGTATTTTATATGCTAAAGAATGAGCAAGATTTACACGCCAGATATAGGTCTACGCCTTTTGATAAAAAATTGGTTGAGAAGGTGTAGGATGATGCCTGCGCTCTGTAGGAAATAGCCCAGACTTTTTCACCTTGCAGCTGGGATGGTTTATAGCTTCCAATTATCTTCTGCCGTTTTTAGCGGAGCCGTCAATGCTTAAATAGAATCTCTGCACAATGGCATTACTACATGAATAATTAGTAGTGGGTGACCGAACGAACCTACCAGCGTTATCAGGTTTTGGTATTGCGCTGTCTGTAGGCCGTAAAAACAGTGAACTACAGTTCGTTTATTAATACTATGATATAGCCCAATACCATCATGAACTAGAGCGACATCAGTGCAAAGATGCCGCAGATGCACAGGCAGATGTATAGATCTTCATGCGCAAGCAGAAAGGATTTATCTGATGATTATCCTCACTTAAAACTCCTTGTTGGCAATACTATTGACTACATGCCTGTTTGACAAAATATTGAGTAATATTGCCACCTCACATTATAGCAATTATATCAAAACAACTGGTGCGTTAATATGTACTGATAACGACGCTTGCGTCGTATCTGATCTGGCTCTTTGGTGCAACAGGTCACCAAGATCAAAGCCGTAATTGATAGTTGCTTTTTTAATGCTGTAGTTGAGATCATCAGCGATGCTTTAGGATATGCCAATATAAGCATTACCTGGACAATGTACTTTAAAGATGGTCGTAATCTGTACATATCTAGTAATACTGGTATGTTGGCGTGGCGCTCTATGTAACCTACTTTATCTATTAGGAGCTACTTGCTGCTGTTGATTAAAGACGATTCCGTAGATGAGTACCTATGTGCCATTATCAAACATTTAACCATGGAGAGAGTGGTTGTGAAGACGGTAATATCCGACGTTTGCCTATCATATCATCCAGTGTTGTAGAATCTGCACAATGAATGATACAGACAACGTCCTTATGTTCTCTAACCTTTTTGAGTTACAAATAATTTTGTTCGTATCTGCAAAATCTTGGCGAGCAATTCGCAAATGAAATTGTATGCAGATGTTACTTAGGATATAGGACTCAAGTCCGCCGTGTAATGGTTTTTGGTTTCGCCGCGTGTCTTTAAAAAGATGCACTTGAAATCATTTCCGCCTCGAAAATAGCAAGATTCAGGAAGAAAGTTGGCATGACCATCCTAAATGAAAGGGGATGGGTAATTTATGACATAAGATTTAATAAAATTAGAGCCGTTGTTCGCATACCACTAATGCATATTGAGATTTATAATTTGCATGACATCCAACTGTATCACGAACGCGTTGCCCAAGGTGATGATATGTTTGGCAAGGTCCTGCTTGTTATCATGAATGGAAAAGTAGACGGTGGCACATCTCTTCTCCGTGAGTAGAAGAGAATACTAGCTGAAATAGTCAAAAAGTTTCTAATCGATAATCAGTATCTGATACTGACCATCATGGCTCATGGTGATTTAGAGTTTGGTAATGAGTCAACGAGGCAGAATGATGTTGTTTGGGTATGAGCAAGACAGACAAATGGCTACTGAATGTATATCTCAGCGTATAGTGCAGCTGTACATCAATGTTGAGAAAGACAACAAGTATCAGGATAAATAAGGACTGGTCGGTGATGCCTTGACCATAGCGATTAATGCTATGTTGTTTCTGCCTGTGAGCTCGGTATCTACTGCACAGTAGCTTCTAAAAATATTATAGATGACCAAACACTTATGTGACCCTTAGTGCACAGTTTATTTCTGACTGATCAGTACAGTAGTATCTACATGAATTGTTACTATGGTGATAATACTTTACAATGAGCTGCTCTGGACTAAAGGATAGTGGAGTCGCTACTAGAGCTACGAACTCTGATTTGGCAAGGCCATAGGTAAGAAAAGATTGTATGTAAAAATCCAACTTACACTGTATGAATGATTTTGGTATAGAGATTGCCATAAAAAGTAAATAGCCATACAAACTTTTTCCTCACTCCATGCCAACAATAAAGCTGCATCTCATTAATTAGATTGGCTACAAGCTGTTAGCTGATGTTGATTCATGCATTTAAATAACTCATTCCAATTTATCTTACAGATATTATATCATAGTAAAAATATTATCTTCTGTAGTGGCATTCATTAATGTTACAGTGATATTTATGCAAAATATATAATCGTAGGAAAATATTTAATAATCTTGCTGGGATATTTTCTTCCAATAAAATTACATCACAAGGATAAATAGTTTAGTTATCTGTGATGTATTTTGAATACTTTTAGTTTTCTGAGTTAGAAATACAAACAGGAATTAATTTAAAAACAGCATTTAGATGCTGTTAGTGCTTCGTTGCTTCAACGACGACAATCAACACAAATGTACTAAGTGGTATTTTTGAACTATGCGAAATATTTTTTATAAACCATTGAACGAAATGGGATTAGATCCTATCTAGGAAGGTTAGAAAATAAATAAGAGAAGAAAATAAAAGGAGAAAGATCGAATCGCAATTTTAATCTCCAGAAATCAACAGAGTCATGTGAGCAATGAAATTCTTGAAGAGTTTAATGCATGGTGCATTAAGCGTTTTTTAGGAGTTCATCAATCATCAATAATAAAGAGTCCATCATTTTATCGAGGTATGCTAAATTATACAAAATTTTTTCAGATAGCATAAAATTAGTCACCATCGCTTAATAATTTTGTATAAATAAGAAAGTTATTGTGATAAGGAATTCAACATTCAAAATGTTAATAGTTATATCCCCTGATTAAAAGGATAGATGAGTAGCTTCCATGGTATATGGAAGTTTTTTATTTATCGAATTATCTGCTATGAAGAAGATAATTCGATTCTATAATAATTGAAATATAGACATGGCTATAAATTGCTTTGCTAGCAAAGTAAAACAATTTTTTCCAACATAGTCTTTAGAAAAGACTATAGCCTCGCTATGAAATATACAGTATTACCATATCGTTACTCTCTATCTGTGGACGCTACCACCTAAAATCATTGAACGATGGCTCTGCGCAACCTATTAATATTGGAGACCAATCAAAATCTCCAATGGCATTTGGTTTGGCGTGCCATTACTTATATTCTGCAGGAAATAACTAAGTTCGGCAAGGCGACTAATAATTTTTTTTCTGATATGTAGCGATAGCTACTACAATCGTGCGTAGTTGAAGCTGGTTTATTTGTATGGATGGTACCTTTGTGAGCCATTGATGTAAAAAATTTAACTCTTGAACCGTGTGAACTAGATGCAAAGCCTATTATTTGCTGCTTTGGATAGTGGCCTCTCCACCTCTCTATGGTGATTGTTCTGAAAGTATGCCAACTAATAAAAGTAACAAGCTGCTGTATAACGGCAGAGCTACCATGAAAGTGATGGGTTACCCAGCCGATGGGATGCAGATTGAGCGGAAGATCAATGCATATTGCATTGAATACCTAAGGTATTCCTGGACACAGTATTCATCGATCTGTGAATACACAGTGCTGGCGACGCCATCATATCTGCGCTTATTCCATTCATTATAATGTACGCATTACCATTACCAAAGTGCCTTTACTAATCATAAGCAGGCCTTCTACATGTGCGACGGCAGAACTAATGCAAGGTGATGGTGACAACCAAGTCTATTATCCGAACCAAGTTGTTAGCGTTGGTGATGTAGAGTAGCATGAGGCTTGGCTGATTGAGAAGTTTTATAATTTTTATGACACCATGATTGTCTAGCGAAATTAAAATGCCATCAAGCTGGTAACGTTCTCTGTAAGACGGATGTGGTGCAATCAATTGCATATTTTTGCAAGCCTGATCTATAGTTTATTTTGTAAGGCTTGGTGGTACTCGATGGCATTTGGTAAACTGCAATACTAGGGAAAGGCAATTTGTTCTGGTTAATGAGTAGGAATATCTAACAATGACTTGACTACTTTTAGGCTGTTTTAGGAAAATCGCAAGGAAGTTTTATCGGTTCACTGGGTTATGCCTACAAGGCGACCTCAGTGAAGACGATGCAACGCTTGGATGCAAGTTTTAGGCACAATTGGGTTGTAAGCTAAGAGTGGAAATTATTAACAGTTAGCCAGGACATAACGTTGGAGTTTGAAGACGATTACAGCAAAACGTACATGATAAGTAACCAATGGAGCAACTTGGAAAAGATTCCATGAGTGAGGCGTTAGAAATCTCAGTAAGTTTACAGCCATTCGTAGCTAGCACGCCTGACAGTATAATGTAGAAAGATGCACAAACAGAGTATGGAAACACTGGCAGCGTGGCTTGGCCACCAGCCATAAGAGGTTTGAATGATCGACCAAATATCGCCAAAGGTACCTGATGAACTTAAGCGCGAGAAATTTACTCTGGTTGATGGCTTGCTCACACTGGTAGCAGTGATGATGAACAACGCTATACTGAAACATGATGTCACCTTGCGCTAATTAACTAACTGCTAAAGAGATTATTGATGTTGAATTAGCCGCATAGATGGTTGTGTTCAAGCTGCGAACGTTTGTAGTTAGTGAGTTCAGCAGCAATGCTCAAATTTGAGCTACTCAGTTGGCATGTCGCAAAGCTTGCCAACATTAACGGCTAGTTGGAAATGGCTGCTTCAACTGAAAAAGCTGTATGCGTAGGAATATTGAGAGATTTATCTATTGCCAAGCGTTTTGGGCTGTATCGTGCTGGCCAATCAGCTTGTATATGACTTTATATGGCATATGGAGGCAGTGTCCAGAAAAGATTAAGGAAAGAGCAGTATTGAAATATGCTTACCACGATTACTAAGAGTCTTGTAAGGAATTAGTGGTTTTTCTGTTGTTAATATACTCTATTGCCACTCCAATAAGACACTCATTTATTACACGATGAATAATCGATGATCAAAAAAAAAGTAAAAGTTTCTGTGATTCTTAATCTGTTTGGCAACCTCTTCCCTGGCAAATGCATGGATGTTCGGTCAAGGTCTGGTCAGCATGAGGATGTGGTTGCATTGTGTATCCATATCCATGTACAAACTAGATCTTCTAGCGAATACCATATGAAAGTTAGTTTGACAGATTGGGTGGTGGCCATAATGGCCAGCGGATATTTAGTTGCCTGCTCCTAATGGGAGGCTTGGCGTGGTTTGCTGCTGTTGGGCATTGCGATGCATGCCCTGAAAAAGCTTTATAGATCCCCTGGTGGTAAAAAAGTACATGTTGCTTGAACTTGCAAAATAAGAAGAATAAGGCGTAGACTAACGACGATAGTCAGTTGGTGTCTGACTAAAATACCAAGGACACCACATGTTGGGCTCTTTGAAGTGCTTTATTCAAGACTAGATCACCACCAATCTAAAACTAGGAAAGTGAATTTAGCATGAACCGAGAGCAGGAGAGATTTTCATTTTCATGCTGTAAATCCAAGTGTCTCTCAATTTATCTGAAATAAGATATTCTCCAAAAAAAGCATTCATGCTCAGGATGCAATGTAAGCCTTTTAACCGCCATGGTGTTGATGTTTACAGAATTCTTTAATCGGATGTTGTAGAAAAACACATTTTGAAATGCAAACTTATAGAAAAAGGATTTTTGTGCATGAGTTATTTGTTTGCTCTTTCAAGAGATGCAGATAAGAGGATAATGGCAAATAAAAAGAGGAAATAAACTCTCTTGCCTGTAGATAGGATGCGCGTTGCTTCTTAGCTAGTTGTAGCTCTGACCGTAAGTGGTCTCTGAGTGATGGTTTAAATTGGGATGGTGGCAAGCCCCCAAGCATTTAGATTTACATGGTATTTAGTTGGATTTAATGCCATATAATTATTACAAGCCTGAGCGAACTTATCCGCCAAATCCAGCAAAGATATCGCACAATGGTTATCCTTTGGTGGATATACATCGCACTACTTGATGCTGAAAGCCTGCTTGGCGCTATATGGCTAAGGCTGGTTTTGCCGCCGATAAAGCATAGACACTTTGATCTGGATAGTCTGGCAAATTATTCTAAGCACAGACGACAAGATTATAGCTTCTAAAACATTGCGATTTTTAAATAGTAGTCCGCAATCGCAATGCAGGCAGCGAATTGGCCAGCGGCAGTCCTCTTTTAGTGGCCACATAGGCTATGTACTGTATGATGTGACCAGTGGTTTGGCGGTCTTGGTGGTTTGGAACAGGTCAACTACCAGACGACTAGCTTTACAGCCCCAGTCCTATCTGATATGAGTGTAGTGCTCCATGGAAAGGTGGTGATATTAACAGTTAACGTCGAGGTTGGCAATCTGACCTTGCATGTGGACTACAAGGCGGTAATATGCCTGCTCGCTTTTGTGATACCAGTTCCAGTTGCTAGTCTCAGCTCGCAGATCCTGATCCTAAGTACCTGCTATTCTAGGAAACGCTGACTGTGCTTGCATACGAGTTGTTATCACCTTTACTGTGTATCAAATTCAGTTTCCGGAGGACTAAGGTTATGCAGTTGAATTATGAATATTTGCCGAACTAGGTACTTGGCATCAATCTGTATCTGCTATCTACCTACTTAGAAAGGCTGTGGCTTGGTACGCATGTTTATGACTGACTTTCGTGATGTAGCATTACATGGATATATTCCATTGTGAGTCAGATATTAACTTGGTCAATGACCATCTCTTAACCACTATAACACTGTCACAGGCAAGTATATCGGAGAACTGGAGTGAGTTTGACAGTTGCGCGTGTTTGCATCAATGAAAAAGTTTATATCACACTGCGTATCGTCCCAATCAATAGGCATGATAATCATCACATCCTATGCTAGGTGTTCAAGCAAAATTTTCATACCGCAGCAAAATTTGCTAAAACTCTCTTATCTTTGGATTTCCTATGGTGTGCTGTCCTGTCTAAATGAGACGAAGAATTTTATAGGCCATGAAAAGTTCGTTGATACCGGTTAACTAGAGGAAAAAATAGATGTACTTGTGATGGGAGATATCACATAGCCTTAAAAGGCTGTCTTGGCAAATGTTATTGCTTTACGAGAAAAGTAATTTCTAGCCACATTTGGTATTTTATTTGTTGTAGCTTCAAATAATCTTATTTGGGCAAGATAATTTAGTAAATAAAACTACTCTACAGTATGGAATTCGCTCACCCATTCTTTTAATAGGCTGATATAATTGTTCATATTTTTGAATGTGGAGTTCCAATTATCAATAACTTTCTGATTATCTAAAATTATTAGGCGATTGGTAATTAATTTTACGTTCTTTGAAAAAATTGTACAATTTAGCTCAATTCTACAAAAGGATATACTATATTTATTGATGACAGCCTAAAAAAACGCTTTTAATGCCACATGCATTAAATTCTTCAAAAATTTAATTTCAAACATAACATGACTTGTTTAGTTCTGGCAATTAAGATCGCAATTCGTTCTTTTCCATTATCTGCTATTTTCCAACGTTTTCTAGCTTTCCTCCATAGTAAATAACAATTCCATTTAAATGATTTTTGGAAAAATGTTTTGTCGACTTCAACAATAACACTTAGTGTATTTATGTTTGTTGTCGCTCCGGAAGCAAGGAAGCAGTGATACCATCTAAACTGTATTTTTAAGTTAATGTCTGTTTATTTTCTGACTCTCGCAAAGTCAAGCTATTCAACATATATCGCGCAGATCACTAAACTATTTATCATTGTGATGTAGTTTCGTAACAGGACTTCCAATAAGACTATTAAATATTTTCCTCAATTATGGATTTTGTAAAGATATCGCGTTGTAACGATATAATAGATCTCCAGCGAATAATATGTTTACTGTGACAATATGGAAAGAATAAACTGGAATGAGTTACTTGAATGAATGAATTGATATCATCTAATAGATTATCGCCAAGTCAATTAAGGAGATGCAACTTTATGTTATCAGTGAGTTAGGCAATAGTTTCTTTGATTTGTATGACTGTTTGCTTTTTTATGGGAAACTCTCTGTAGTAAAAATTCTTCATACAGCACAAGAGATTTCCACTAATAATGTTTGTCAATATATCCTAAAGTATCCATGCGTTTTTAAAAGTATTTTCTGACGTAATAGCGAGGAAAATATGTGCTATATCAAGTATATTATAAGATAAATCTATTTACTTTTAATAACTTGCTTACAGATTTATATGCTGTAAGCAAGTTATTAGCACATATGGTGTATGATGCTGATGCTATACGTTCCACTCTTATGCTTCGTAAATCTATTATCCATCATTAAGATTTAATATTGGTTTACAACCAAGGTCAGTAGATTAAAAATTTCCTTTAGCCAGGTCCAACTTTTCTAAGCAGACAGTATTAACTTAAATAGCATTGAAAGGATTATTTTTTTAAAACACAGTTCTTCGTGTGTTATGTTCACGCTTGAGTGTCGAAAAAAAACTTATTAAATCTGATTTGTCATTTTTATTGATACCTAGCACTCTTACGAGAAGTTGTAGAATGCCAGTAGTTCTTCTTCTCAATCTTTTTTTAGCTTCTTCATATCTGCAAGATACTTCGCTGAAGATCTTGCTAATAAACATCAAATATGTTATTGTCTGCATTTGATTTTCTTCCTAGTGGGTAGAATTCTCTAACTTAACTTATCATTAACTTTTGCTTGTATCCCTTTATTAGACTGAATAAGCATATTATTAATTGTTTTTTATACCAATTAACAATATTGATGCTGCGATCTCCATAAGCTTAGGAACTTTAATTTTAACATAGCCAATAGAAATTTATATGGGTTCACTGTGGCAAGTAGCTGTTACTGAAGATGGCATGTATGGCTAGTTAAGAAGCTGGTGTTTAGCATGTTGTTGCTGCATGCATTTAAGGTCATGCCTCAACTGCGGTGTGGCTATCAACTGCCTTGCACAATTATGGATAATTCCATGCAAAGGATAATAGGTAATAATATCTAGTTTCACTGATACATGCTGTATGGTAAACTTTTTTATGGCATATCATCTCTCTGTTGTTAATTTCATCATGAAATCAATCATCAGAATAGGATTAATTGTAGTCTGCCATTTCCGAAATCCAATATAGACCAGAAATAAGCATTATTCCGCAAATCGGATATTATATAAGCTCTTAAAAATATAAGCTCTTAAAAGAAAGTTTACTAAAATTAAGCTTATTATCCAATATAAAAATTAATTTTAGCAATGCTAATTAATATAAAACGAATATAAAAAGTAGCTTTAACTTTTTGTAAAAAATATTATAACAAATATGCCAAGACTAAAAAAGCAATCATTGGAGTATGATTAAAAGTTATCTCTATTATAGAAAGATCAAATATATTATTACTAATAATCCATTAGTTTAGTGTAGAACTCTAATAAATGCTTATCTTGTTTAGCAAGATAGTAAGAAATTACTATATGATTTGGCTTGAATCTATTCAAACACGCAATGAAAAAGCTTATAATTAATTGAATTATTTTGTTTTGCCTTGATTAGAAACAGCGGTTATTTTAGCAGCTATTTCAGCTTGATCACCAAGATAGTAATGCTTAATAAGTTTCATATTTTCATCAAATTTATAGACAAGTGGAACAGCAGTTGGAATATTAAATTCAAGGATTTCATTTTCATTCATCTTATCTAGATGTTTAACTAACGCCCGTAATGAATTCCCGTGAGCCGCAATAATTACTCTCTCACCTTTAACAACTCTAGGTTTAATCACCTTTTCCCAATAAGGAACAACACGTTCAATTGTAGTAGCAAGACTTTCAGTGACAGGCAGCTTTGATGCGTTTAAATTTGCATAACGAGGATCATTACCTGGGTAACGAGGGTCATCTTTTGTTAATTCTGGTGGTTTAATTTTAAAACTACGACGCCATAGTTTAACTTGATCATCACCATATTTTGCCGCAGTTTCTGCTTTATTTAAACCTTGCAGTGCACCATAATGACGTTCATTGAGCCGCCAATTTTTTTCAACCGTTAGCCACTGTTCATCTATTTGGTCTAAAATAGTCCACAATGTGTGAATAGCCCGTTTTAAAAGAGAAGTATAAGCATAATCAAAAACAAAACTTTCTTTTTTTAATAGCTGTCCTGCATCTTTTGCTTCTTTACGGCCTTTATCGGAAAGTTCAACATCAGTCCAACCTGTGAATCTGTTCTCTTTATTCCATTCGCTTTCGCCATGTCTTACTAAAACCAGCTTAGTTAGAGGCATAATTTAAACTCCTATTAGTATATTTATTAATATCTATTTAAATTATTATATAATCGATGAAACTGAATACCAATATAACTAATAAGTAATTTTTAAATTTTTGAGCAATAATCACCACGATTTAACCTGCCTATTATTAGATTAGATCCTTAATATGAATTATTAGCAAATCTTGTGTATGACGCTCAGGCTTACACTCAGCTCTGATATTTTTTGAATATATTATCCACCATTAAATTAGAAGTTGTTTCTCAGCAGGAGATCTGGTAAAAGCTGCTTATCTGTTTCCAGATTTTTTGAGAAAACTATAGCATGTTAAATAGCATTGAAAGTGTTGTTGTTATTGAACCAGAGTTCTTTCCGCATCAGCTTTATATCTTAATGTCGAAAAAGCCGATTTAATCAGAATCATACGTATTATGGACGTTTAGTGCTATGACTAGAAGTAGAAGAATGCAAGGAGTTTTTCTAGATCTTTTTTTCACCTTCTTCATTGATAAAGGATATTTCACTGAACGATTTCCAAAGAAAAGCAGCAATGCTGTTATTAGCAGCATCACAGCTCTATGCTAGACAGATCTCATGTAGTTAAATCTTGATTTTGGTTGTGTGCCTTTTTGAAGTGAAGCCAGCACATTAACTCTTTTCTGTACATAACAGAATTAGTCTTTTGTGTCCATGGATATCTTTGGCATTGTTTTCTAAAATACAAATGGCATAGTATCTCCAGTAGCAAGTCTTGGAGATACGGTTAAGCCACCTGCTAACATGGTATTAAGAAGTTAGTCAGAGTTCGGTTATTATTCTCGATAACCATCTTTTACATCAATTAGCTACTTACATTTATGCTCACTGACACAGATAATACAACTTAGGCAAAGGCGAACTCATTTTGCCTAATATTGCTGTGCCTAATAGGACTGCATATTGCATTTATCAATAGATAAATATAGCGTGTGTCTCTTAAATTAAACAGGTATCATTGCCTGTATTTTTAATCCGCTGCTGTTTTAGTTTGCTAATGGTATTGATAGAATATAGGCCATCTGCTTTCTCAGTGAGAAAGGCTCTCACACTAGAGTTTTGTAAAAATTATCGCTGGAGGGGATTGCTCACTATGTAGGCGGTTTCTTGCTGAAAAGACCTACTGTCTATCTATGTTAGCATCATCATCAGTATTGAAACTGAAACAGCAATGGCTTAAGAAGCACATGAAATGCTGCTTGCGTGCTTTAATAAGCAATACACATTACATTTATTTTTAGCCTATGGGATATATTTTCCTGTCAGGCAAAATTAGATCCTATTTGCTTGGTTGTATTATCGGTGTCAGTGAATATGCATATAAGGAGTTAATTGCTGTTGAAGATGGTTATCGAGAATTAGAATAGAACTTGGATCAACTTCTTAATGTCTTGTTAGCACATTGCCTTAACTGTATCTCCAATGGTTTCCAATGAGACTGGTGGCATTAGTTTTTTGAATGTAATTGAAAAGATATAATTGGAGGCCTAAGAACAATACTGTTAGGCACAGAAAACAGTTAATGTCTTGTTTTACCTTTAAAAATATATGGAAAAAGTTAAGTTTGAGCTACGAAATATCTGTGTAGAAAAGAGATGCTATGCCACGCTGCTAATAAAGCTTTTGATGTTTTCTTGTCAAGGTTTTCACTGAAATATCCTTCAGAGATTAAGAATCTAAAAAAGATAGATAAAAACTTCTGAAATTCTATGACTTTCAGTTAGAATAGTGGATGTAGATAAGAAGGATGATTCTGATTAAATTCTCTTTTGCAACAGAAAGCCACGAAACTTGACGTACTGAGAAATCTGCTTCGAGAAAACAACCATTTCAGTGCTATTTAAGCCGCTACAGTCTGCTATGCTCAGAAAAACTGAACTGGCTAATGAGATTAAGTAAGATGACTTTATGTGGCAAACGACGTCCAATTTAAGAATAAAAAACAGATTCACAAAGCATTAGAGCTAGTTGTACACTGATCATAATACAGTAGATTTAGTAATAATTCATTGATCCTGAAAATTTGCTTATTGTATTGATTTTGTGAAGTTATAGTTATAAATAAATAGAAAGTCGCAATATTTATGCTTTCTAAACTGCTTATCTAGCAAAACTTGAGCTAAAATGAATTTTTATCTTTGTACTAAAGTTAGGAACTCAATGTATGTTTACAGGTATTATAAAAGGAAAAGGAATATTAGTTGCGGTGGAGGATAGCGTTAATTTTTGTACTTATACCGTCCAATTCTCTAATGAATTACTTTCAGGTTTAGAAACAGGTGCCTCTGTTGCTAATAATGGGTGCTGTTTAACTGTTACACATATTGATGACGATAAAGTCAGTTTTGATTTAATAAAGGAGACGTTGCGCCTGACAAATTTAGGTAGTTTAAAACTAGGAGATATGATTAATTTAGAAAGATCAGCAAAATATGGCGATGAAATTGGTGGCCATGTTATCTCAGGTCACATCATTACTACCGCCGAAATAGCCAAAATTTTTAAAACTAAAAATAATCTCAAAATTTGGTTTCATATGCATAATAAGCAATTAATGAAATATATTTTGCATAAGGGTTTTATCAGTGTTGATGGAATTAGCTTAACAGTAGGGGAAGTGGTCAATAATCGTTTTTGTGTTCATCTAATCCCAGAAACCATTTCACGTACTACAATTGCAGAAAGGAGTCTTGGAGAAAAAGTTAATATTGAAATTGATCCACATACTCAAGCAGTAGTTGATACTGTTGAGCTGGTGATGAATAAAAAATATACACACAAAGTGTGTTTTAAATAGATCGTAAATCATATTTTAATGAGTAATGCCAATTTTTGGTCTATGTAGAGTCTGAGATAGTGCAGTATCCTGCTAATCAATTTTATGAATAATTTTTAACAACAGAGAGATGATATACCATGAAAAGTTTACCCACAAGCTCTATAGGTGATGAATTCATCAGCAAGGATACTTTCAGTTATTAGCTTGCAACCATCTCAATACAATTGTATCCAGTCTCATTAACTTGCCGTGGTGAGATTGCTCAAAACTCCGGATAATCTTAACTAGAGGCGTATAATACTTGCGTGTCAAAAAAATATAGACAAAGGTCAGATAATATGCATTGCTAATGTGCCTATTCTTTTTTGGTGTTACTAAAAAATTTAGTCGATATATCATAATCAATCTCCGGAAGAAGATCATAAAATGCTTCAGATAATTAAATTATTATAATACATGAAGTCACGTGTTATCTTACTGATTTATTCGGTTTAGAGTTTATAGGAGATTGATTCCGATGGAGGAGGCATCTTCTGTTGGATTAATTTCTAAAAAATTAACATATTCTAAAGTATAAAAGAATATTTGGATCATGATTCCATTAATGAGAGTAGCTGCGCTTATCACCACAGAATAGTGAGTTACATTAAATGAACTATTATTCAAATCATGTAATAAAACAAGCTTTGATATAAATCAGTCTAAATTACATCAATTAAGTAAAAACGAGATACTAAAATCAAGTAAACATAAAGGAAAAACTACAAAAAATGTATTAAAATCAAATAAACCATTACTTGCTCCATCCAGATGGATGCAACAATTTGATAATATTCTTGCTGATTCAGTTAGAGTTTAATTTTAGGTATTCACAAATAATCTGCTGGAGAAGTTTGCCTGTATATTAAAGAATAATTATTAATTTTGGCTTTGAGTGCATTAAAGAGTTTCTAGTACTAGAACGAGGTGATTCTTGTTCTGGCAGAGTTGGTTTACTTGTAAACAACCAATATAAAAACTATTATGAGATGAAAATAGATTAAAACCTCCAAACGCGAAAAATCTTTTACTAAAGTGCCGGTCCAATAAAATTAGGAATAATTTTATTGCGCAAGTCGTTGAGCATGTCAGATGATTTTGTGTAAAAAAGCCTTTTGGTAATTTATGCAGAAGTTTTAGATCATAAAGTTAATGCTTCTAATACTGAATTATCTTACTGCCTATAAAAACCAACCTGGAATTTCCTTGGGGCAGTGCTAAAGAAATCAATGAGCCAATTAAATCTTAGATAATGCTGACTTAGATTATCAGGCTGCTAGGAAAGTGTTGTTAGAACAAATATATATCAGCCAGAAAAAATTATTAACACCACTATTGCAAATACCTGGAAAGGACGATTCTTTGAGCTCAACATCACCTGCTCGTAAGAGCTTAGCAAACAAACCTAAAATTTTTCGCAGATAAAATTTCTTGCAGATAATTTTTCCAACAAAGATTAGTTGGTAATCTAAATAGATGATTGAGTGAGGCAGTGTATATGAATTACAGGTTACAAATTACAACCTTAAATGTTCAGCCTACCCCACTGGAGTTCATGGTTTTCGAGGAAGGTTTGAGTGGAGATGTCATCTCTGATAAGCATAGCGCCTTCAAACACTTTTGTCTCAGGACATTACTCCACGGCAAATGTATTGAAATAAAAAGCGAATGCCATAGTTGTTTTATAGAAAAATTAACTCAGTTGGACATTAAGCTGAGGCAGAGTAGGATAAACACCACAAGCGAAGTAAAATTAAAACTCTTATGAAGAATTTTAAGATGTCTGAATACTTTTCTGATGTTACATTAATAAGTACAATGTAAGTGAGTTCAGATTCAGCGCGTTGCTTAAAACTTTATAATATATATGGCTAAAAACCTCTATTGTTCTGAACACCTTAAGTGTGGTGGTAGTTTGATAATGTATGGTAAGCTAAAAGTACAGCAAAAATTCTCTTGCATTTTTGCTATTGGAAAGCATGTTATCAACTGGCGCAAAAATTCTGCGCTATTTACACAACAGTCATAGAGATTGCGATAGCATTCAAATCAATGTATAACAAAATATTGATTGCTCAGAATATAGGATATTAAACAGCATATTTAACCTAATTCCAGCATCTTAGATGCTGTCCTTGGTTGTCAAGTTCGGCGGCGAAGCAAAAAGCTCATATTGTTTGAGATATCAATACGCGCTATGGAGATGATGAAACCGAGGATTCTTATTAGTAAGACATCACTGGATTAACTGTTAGGATATTTATCCAGGAAATAGGCTGATTTTGATGCATTAACAACTCTTGTAATTGTATTACTCATGAGTTCATGTGTGGAAGTTACTGGTTACGTATGGCTGCATAATTTATACATCAATCAAAAATTAATTCAATTGTGTTAAACTGCAATAGCAGCCTTTTCAGATGACAACAGCATCAAAAAACACTTCACGGCTAAACACACTCATAGTAGAATATAGATAGAATTTATTAGCTTTTTAAGCTAAGTATCTATATAGCACTCAATAAGATGTTCACAAAAAATCTGGTTTCTATACGAGGCAATCACAGCACTCGAGAAGCCAATAGGTTAGTTAAGCAATAAACAGATAATTATTCTCATGTTGAGAACTCATTTAAAATTGACCACCTTAAACATCTGAGATGTAGCTGTAAAGCTTGAAGTGAGTTAAAACAAAGCAATTTACAAAAGATTGAATGATTAATAATAAAGTCTGGACTTCTTACACACTACCACCATATTTACAAAAATTCTACAGTGATTTAAATATGCTAATCAAGTAATACACTAAATTGTTATAAAGACATCTGGTTAGGCCTTATTTATTAAGGCAGTTAAAGTACTATATGCCGAATTTGGTTTTAAACTTGATGGCATTGCCGATAAAAGCAACGGCGCTATGGAAGGATTTTTAACTGAAAATCATGATGCAACTCAATTATGGCTGGAAAAGCGAATGTGAAAGCTTCTCTAATCAGCTATACAGTAAGATTATACTTTATGTGAAGAGTGACGATGAATAGTAACGCAATTAAAAAATTATGATCTTGCTTGCTTTTTGATAGATTTATGAGATGCTTGTATAAAATATTAAAAACTTCAGATGAAGTATGTTTTATCGCTTAGTAGCGACTTTTATTCAGCTCTTCTAAAACGAGCTAAGAAGGAAAACTAGGTAACAGTAAATGAAGCGTATTATTCATCTAGCGATGATCATGAGGAATTCTTGGATACAGAATGAGATATATCTAAACAAATAAGTTATTAAAAAGAGCATGAGCATGAATGGATGATTAAATACATCAACATTTTATTTAATTCTTATTTTTTGTTTTGATTTTTCCATTTCTGTTGTAACTTATTCAGTCTGCTTCAATATTTTTACTGTTAATTATAAATATCAATATCCGCTTGAACGCATGGTTTTTATCACTTCAAAGTTTCATGAATAAGTGTTTTCAGCCATGTACAGAATAAACAAATGATTATTAAACTCCTTTTTCCTCCAAACGTTAATAACTATTATTGTGTGCATAATGCCCGATGCGTTTATATAAGCAAATCTGAAAAGAAATTCAAACATATGATAGAAGTTAAGTTGCTGTTGCTAAATCTTATATGCAATATGCTCATCAAAGATTTTATGGTGAAGTTTAAGTTCTATTGAATCTATATATTCCACACAATAGAAAACTAAATGCTTATGCATATACTAAAGGTGTGTTTGATGTGTCAAGCAAAACTAATATTTAGAATGATAATTTACATGTCCAAGTCATGATGGTAAAGAAAATTGGTGATAACGGCAGCACCAATGTCGATAATTGTGTAGTTATTATTGATAAATATTATTAATTGTTGACATCCTAGAAAACTAAGTAAGTAAACTAAGCCTATCTATGAATAGGATTAAAAATATACAACTGGTACTGCCTATACTGCCACTTAGACTACATTTTTGTGTGGTGCGCTATCACTTAGCGAATGGATTTTTATTGCTGGTATTATTTGTTCAGTGCTGCTCCTTGACCTCAATTGATACTGTAAGCATAAAGAGTACTGCTATCAAACGAAAATGGATAATATAAATATTTAACTTAAAAAACTAATTCTGACGTGGCAATTACAGGCTATGTAATTGCACTTGCTTCTGTCCTCGTGCAGTGTGTTGCGCGAAGGTAATCGTTATAAAAACTTTATCGTGATGGCAAGGCGTGTGCGCATATTCACAGTTTCTAACGATTATATCGGTAAAAATATAACGATAGGAGAAATTTATAGCGAAAAAAGAATGTGTAATGGGTTGATAAAACAAGATTTTTATGTAATATATTCTATACTTGAACGTTATGTCACTGTTCCGATCTTAGCAATTTTTAAAAAACTATTTTGACTTTATTTATTTAATATATTGTCAGTGTTGGGATTTGCAAGTTTAATGCTGCTCAAAAAGTTAAACTCAGGAGATATTTAAAGTGATTGTGGAGCAGATGCGACAATGCAAATATAATGAAGAAAAGATATAAAACTGCCTTATTAAGTGGTTTTACCTATAACATAAGCTTTGTTTAAATCTGCATTTACTTACTATTCTAACTTAATGAGTCTTTAGATCTCTCAAGGGTTTGCTATACGCATATAGCGCCTAGCTTCACAAATAATCGCATAAACCATTATCTATTTTAATAATTCTTTGAGGAATTAGATTAGCTCTATAGCGAGTCTAGACGGATTGATTTTCTGTGTTTTGGAAGGTTCATTTCAAAAGAAAAAAGCAATGCAATATTTAAATGTTGTAGTACTAATTGTTTATTTATATAAAAGATATGCCATGAGCATCCTTAAAATGCTTAAATATATTAATGCCAAACGTAAAGCTAAATCAAAAGCTGAAGATTTAACATTTCTGAGCAAATAGAATTGTTAACTTTACAATAATAATACTTTATGGTAAAAGTATTAAAAGCACTCAGAGAGAGATTGACTAAATTTTAGCCATGATGCCTACATCATCGCTTGGTGCCGGTGCTCAAGCCACCAGTCAGATTTATCTATTCCTAAATAGTGAAGTCTGTTTGATTCCAATAAGCTAGATCCACGAACTAGAAGAAACTATATCCGATAGGATAATTGAGTTAAAAAGTAATTAAGATATTAACTTCCTATACTTGTCTGGTTTAATAGAATTGAGCATTAAGTTGATGCGTGATAGGATCACGCTGGCTGAAAAGTATTTTTTCACGGAGAATGGTTAAAAAGGTAACTATCTGCTGATAGTTACAAAGAAAAGAGCAAAAAACAAATTAAAAATCTGAATAATTGGTGAAATCTTATTCAACTCAAGCTATAAAATTTAGGTAATTTTTCTGATGACAGATGAAAAACATATGAATAGCTATCTCTAATTCATTAAAAGCATCTAGTAGTTTAACTCGTTAAAAAGGACTTACTAGCAATTAGTGCCTAGGATTAGTGCAGACTAATCTAATAATAGAATATTATTAACGTAATTATACAAGATCGTCAGAAAAAAAGTAAAATATTTGTAGATTATTTACATGTTGCTAAAGTTTTGCCTGTAAAGTAACAGTCTAAAATTAAAGATAACGATGGCATCCTCCCTGGTTGGATATTAATTTTATAATATGTGCCGCTCCTTTTTCAGAAACTGACTTTTGCCTCTGTGAGTAAGCTGTGAATTTTCATCAAAAAAGCGTTGCAAAAAAGCGAAAGCAATACTTGAGTTAAATTTTGAAACCGCAAGGGCTATTAACGGTATAGTGTATTGTGTAGAAAAATGAATTAAAAAATTTCTCTTATTATCCATTTACTCTACTGACCTCAAATGTTATGTGCAATCTTGTGTTACGATGCTGAAAAAGCATGACAGACTGTTCTGTAGAAAAACAATAACTTGCATTTGAGCACCTAACTCAATAGATAGAAACTATTACGGCTCTGGATATACAACACACAAAAGAACTTGAACATGATAATAACTTTATTACTCAGGTTTAGCGCGATCTGGCTACTAATCTCATAAGTTGCAGGTTAATGCCACCTGCACATAGTAAAAACCGGCATAGCAACCTTCTCACTCACGCATCTAGACTCTGATCTGTATGGATGATACATCCATAGCGCTAGACTTATAGACGCCGTTCAACAGAATTATTTTATCTTCCAAAATAGAATTAAAATTACGGACAAGCAGATAAACAGCTTGAAGAAGTATGTGCAACCTGTTGTTGATTTAATTAACAGCAAAACGAGAATTAATAGTTATGTTGGTGTCAAAGAAAAGATTGTTAGTGAAAATTTTCTATACAATATAAATAATTTTGCTACAGAGGTTGTCATGAAAAAGCAACCGATCATACAGATCAAATAGACTTTTTCCTCACTTTCTGTAACCATAAAGCTTCATCTCATTAGTTAGCTTTGCAACAATCTGTGTTTGATCAATCTTTATTGATGCATTGAAAGAAATTATTGCATTTTATCATGATTAATTTGTCATAGTAAACATATTCTATCCTAGAAAGATTTATAGGGCTACAGTGATATTGTTATATAAACAAAGATTGTAGGAAAACATTTTACAATCTTATTAGAAGTCCTCTTGCTAAACTACATCACAATGATAAATGCTTTAGTTGTCTGCGATGTAGCTTGAATAGCTTAACTTTACAGTACTCAGAGAAACAAATAGGCATTGATTTAAAAAGAGCATTTAAATGTCGTATCACTGCTTCCTTGCTTCATAGGCGACAGCCAAAATAAATATAGTAACTGGTATTGTGAAATTGAGGAAATATTTTTCCATGAATCCTTTAAATGGAAGCATTATCTGCAATAATAGGAAAGCCAAAAAACATCCTAGAGTAGAAGATATCAGGAAAGAACTAAATGCGTTCTTAATCAGCAGAGATTAACAATATCGGATGATGTAAGCAATGAGATTATTGAAGAGTTTTATGCATAGTAGTGTATTAGCTGTTTTGTAGGTGATCATCGATAAAAAGTCTATCCTTTGTTCGGATGGAGTTAAATGATACAAAATCTTTCGCATCGAGCATAAAATTAGTCACCATCACCTAATAAAGTTGGATAATAATAGAGTTATTGCTAAGGAATTCAAAATTCAAACTGTGAAGAGTTATATTAACATATTAAAATGATTGGTTAGTAGATTCTATGGTATAAACTTGTTTTAATTACTTAATTATATCTCTGGTC
The DNA here is from genome assembly GCA_046530935.1 of Arsenophonus sp. Lineage (GTDB taxonomy): Bacteria > Pseudomonadota > Gammaproteobacteria > Enterobacterales > Enterobacteriaceae > Arsenophonus. The sequence goes on along the minus strand of JBHEQW010000053.1, from coordinate 5,924 downwards.
TTTGGAAGACTACTTGAAATCTTAACAATTGTAGTTATTAAAAAATTTGCTGTACAATTAAAGATGATTATCGTTTCGCTATGATATTTCGTTAATCTGTTTTTCATCTTTAAATTTGAGGTTGTTTGTCACTCAAGATGTCATGTTATATAAATCCACTTAGCCAGTTCTGGATTTTTTAAGAAGCCTGGAGCAGCTTAAATACCATTGAAAGAGTTATTTTCTCGAACTATAGTTTTTTGTGTGTCAGCTTCCGTAGACTCACTTACTGTCGCAAAAGCCAATTGAATAAGATTCGTCGTTCTTATTGATGCTAAGTGCGCTGACTGGAAGTTGTAGAATGATAATAGTTCTTCTTGATCTTTCTTCAGATGTTCATTGTTGCAAGATACTTTGCTGAAAAACTTGCAAAAAAAATATCAATGGCTTTGTTAGCTGCATCACTGCTCTTCTGCTAGTCAGAAGATCCCAGCAAGTTAAGCCTTAACTTTCGGTTGCATGCTTTTGGAGAGAGGAACACAAAGTACGTTAACTGTTTTGTGTGCCTAAACCCAATAGCGTTGGTGCTGAGAGTCTAGTAATATCTTTTTGCATTGCATTCTAAAAAGCAAGTGTACTGTATCTCATGTAGAAAGTCTAAGAGGTGCTGTTAAATACCGCTTGCTTGCACTTCATTGAGAAGTTTTGCCAAACTCGCTTTTGACTCTCGATAACCATCTTCGATTACAACTATCTCCTTACGTCCATGTTCAGTGATGCTTATAAATAATCTAGCAGGCAAATGGATCAGTTTGCTTTACAGGAGTATAATATGCCTGTCATTGACCAAGGAATAAAGGTAGCACATATTATTTAAATCAACGCAGACAGCCATTGTCGATTCTCTTCACAAGCTATTGCTGTTTCAGTTTGCTTATAGCAATAGTAGTCAGATAAACCATCTCCTTTTTTAGCGAACAGCTTCCACACACATGAGCTTTATGAAAATCACTGATAGAGATATGCCTTCGCATGATATGCATGGTAGCAATTTCTTCAACATTTTCTAGGCTTTAGATAAGACAGTATCAACGACGAGCATTGAAGAATATTCCGTTGTAACCATGATCTCTAATCTTAGGCACTTTAATTTCAACATTGCAATACCAGTCTTATATGGTTCGCTGTAAGGAATAACAGTTATGGACGATGTTATGAACGCCAGTTTGTCGACAAGTCGATTTTCAGGATGTTGTTACAGAATAGTTTCGAGCTCAATCTAAATAAGGCTGGGCATCAGCTGCCTGGCAGATTATTGATAAATTCATACAATGGAACTAATAAGTAATATCTGGTTTTTTAAATAACCTGTACATGTAGGAGTAGACTTTTTATAGCATATAATCTCTCTTGTTGTAGAAGTTATTCACTAAGTGAATTAACAGAATACGTCAGTACATTCAAAACCAAATATACTAGAAGTGAGCATGCCTCTCTAATTCCAATTAGAGTTCAAAGTATAAATTAATAATTAATTTTATAACTAATATTAGGAATGAGATATGCCCAATACTATATTTTCTGATGTCAAACCATTAATTAAACAATCTGGGTGGCCATCATAGACGATTTTACCATCTGTAATAACAATAGAACGAGTTGTTAATTGGCTAATATCTTCTAAAATATGAGAAACCATCAGTAATGTTAATTGGCGTTCATTACATACTTGTTTAAGTAATGTTAACATTTCATTACGTAATGAAGGATCGAGAGCAGAAAAAGGTTCATCTAATAATAAAATTTGTTTTTGACGGATCAAGCAACGCGCTAATGCAGTACGCTGACGTTGTCCGCCTGATATTTGAGAAGGTAACCGAGTTATACAATTATTAAGTGAAACTTGTTCTATAATCTGCTTTACTATGCGATCTTGAATTCTATCTAAACGTAAATTTGGCGAAATGCCTAAGGCAATATTTTGCCAAACAGTTAAATGAGAAAATAGATTATTTTCCTGAAAAAGAATAGAAACTGGGCGCTTGGAAGGTGCTATGGCTGTATGATTTTGGCTATTTAACCAAATTTCACCATGTTTTGGATATTGAAATCCGGCGATTAAATCCAATAGAGTGCTTTTTCCTGCGCCACTAGGGCCTAATATAGCTACTCTTTCAGCTTTATTTACTTGAAAATTAAACTGCATTGTTAGATTTTCATAACAATAAACAAGTTGGTCTAATTTAATCATGCTCTTTTCCTGATAAAGATTTCTAATAAAATGAAACAAATTAATAGCATTAATAAAGCAGTAACTGCCGCATCATTATTACGGTAAGAGCCTAATTGTTGATAGAGATAATACGGTAAGGTACGAAAGTTTTCATTACCAAACAGCGCAATAATACCAAAATCACCTATTGAGAGTATACAGGCAAAAGTGAAGGCTTGTTTTATTATACATCTTAAGGCTTTTAATTCAATTAGAGCTAGTCGATTTATGCCTTTGATTTGTAATGAAAGGCACAACAAATTATAACGTTCAGCTAAATCATACATCGGATTTTCTAGTATTTTTAAAGCATAAGGAATAGCTATTAAAGCATTCGTCAAGATTATTAAACTATAAGGCGAGTAGGTTAAACTAACGGTATTATTAAGTAATAAAAAGAAGCTAGTTGCTAAAACCATGCTTGGTATCGCTAATATTAATACTCCACTTAATTCGAAGGTTCGATAGAGTAGTATTGAGCCGCGCAGACGTAATTCACGGCTACTCCAAAGTAGCATCATAGTAAAAATAATACAGAGTACTCCAGCACTAATAGCAATAAAAATCGAATTAATGCATGCTTGCCATAAGCTTGGCTGTTGTAAGACCTGTAATAGTGTTAAGTTAAAACCATCAATAATAATAGCCAATAAAGGCGGAATTAAGAAAAGTAGAGTCATACCAATCAGCAATGTATCAGCCCATTTTTGCCATCGAGTATCAACTTGATTTTTCCATCGCAATTGTCGACTAGCTCCGACGGAAAAGGCAACATTTAATTTTTGACTTAATAATACTAACCCTAAACAGCAAAAAAGTTGAATCAAAGCCAGTAAAGCTGCTTTATTAAGATCAAAATCATAACTTAATGATTGATAGATAGCCACTTCAATGGTAGTTGTAGCAGGCCCACCGCCAAGCGTCAGCACTGTAGCAAAACTAGAAAAGCATAGCATAAAAATTAGCACAAATGTTGGTAAAATCTGTCTTCTAAGATAAGGCCATTCAACAATTCGAAAATGTTGCCATTGGGTCATGCCTAGTTGTGCGGCAAGCTGGCGTTGCTCAACCGGAATACTATCTAGTGCAAGCAATAGCATCTGGCTAGCCAAAGGTAAATTAAAGAAAACATGTGCTAATAAAATACCTTTTAGGCCGTAAATGGTAAATTGGTAATTAATACCTAAGAATTGACAAAATTGAGCAATCCATCCCATCCTCCCATAAACGGTTAATAACCCTAAAATGACTACTAGCGCTGGCAATACTAGTGTTATTGAACATAAGCGTAAAAAGAGTATTCTACATGTAGAATAGCGTCGAAAAAGTGCTTTGGCTATAAATATTCCAGGTATAACTGATAATAAGGTCGATAGTAATGCTTGCCAAAATGTAAATCCAATGATGTGCCATAAATAACCATCATCAATAAATTCTTGCCAACTTATTTGAGGGGCATGTAAATATAAAGTACTGAAAGTGAGTACAGCAATACTGATTAATAGTGTGGACACTACTAGGTCAGGCCAAAGTGAATTGCCTATTGGTGGCTGACGGCATTTTGCCATAAATAAATCCATTGATTGCGATGTTGAGTAATATCTTCTGCATTAAATTGTAATGATTTTTTGGGCACTGGTATTTTTTGATAAACGTCAAGTAAAGGAATATCAATGACCGGATACATCCAATTGGTTGTTGGTAATATTTTTTGAAATATTGGTGAGAGCATAAATTGTATGAATTGTTGAGCTAGTTTAGGGTGCTTACTCGTTGCTAATTGAGCAGCCACTTCAATTTGCAGATAGTGCCCCTCATTAAATAGTGCAGCAGCATAATTGTTTTTTTTATTATTTAACAGATGAAACCCTGGTGAAGAGCTATAACTTAGAACAAAATCACTTTCACCTTTTAAGAGCAATCCATATGATTCGCTCCAACCTTTTGTAACAGTTACGGTTTTTTTAGCTATTTTTTGCCAAGCCTTGATGCTATTTTTGCCATAAATTTTTTGTATCCAAAGTAATAGCCCTAAACCAGTTGTACTTGTACGTGGATCTTGGTAAATAATTTTCCATAGTTGTGTGCTATTAATAAGTTCATCGAAACTTTTAGGTGCTTCAGTGATACGAGTTTTATCATAAATAAAAGAAAAATAACCATAATCGTAAGGGATAAAAATATTGTTATCCCATTTTATTGGTAATTTTAGTTGACTAGTGTCAATTTGACTTTTTGTAAATAAGCCAGTTTTTTTTGCTAGATCAATTAAGTTATTATCAAGTCCGAGAACAATATCGGCTTTGCTGTTTTTCCCTTCCATTCTAAGGCGATTTAATAATGCTACTCCATCATTTAGGCCAATTAGCTTTAGTTCGCACTGACAGATTTGTTCGAAGGCAGGTTTTATTGCCGGCCCTGTCCCCCAATCTGCAATAAATGAATCATAAGTGTAGACAATTAATATAGGTTTTGCCTGAATAGCAAAGGCTGAACAACAAATTAACAAACCATTAACTATTTTTAATAGTATATGCTTCAATACTGAGTTTCTCCTATACCTATATAATTAAATAAAAGTAATGCAGGATCTGAGGAATAGACAATTAATGAAGCTATTTATGGATGAATAAATCATTAGATCAGCTCAAATCTCTACGTCGATGTTAATCGGATCAGGTTCAACTAGTTTTTCTTAGACAACTATTAAAAATATTAATCTGATATCTAGCACCGAACCCCATTTTATTGGCTTATTGTAAGATGTTATCTTATAATTGCAAATACTATATTTGATAAAGGCTTATCATGTAGAGTAGTATAAAAAATAAGTTATCTTTTAAATTTTAATGAGGTAGTCAGATGGTTGACAATGATGGCTACCGCCAGAATGTAGGAATTGTAATTTGTAATCGGCAAGGCAAAGTCTTATGGGCTCGTCGCTATGATCAGCGTTCATGGCAGTTCCCTCAAGGTGGGATTAATACCGAAGAATCGTCAAAACAGGCAATGTATCGAGAATTATTCGAAGAGGTTGGGTTGGAACGGAAGGATGTTAAAATATTGGCATATATTCGGAACTGGTTACGTTACAAATTACCTAAACGTTTGGTGCGTTGGGATATACACCCAGTTTGTATTGGACAAAAGCAACGATGGTTTTTATTACAATTAGTTTGTAATGAACATAATATTAATGTGCAAACAAGTAAAACGCCTGAATTTGATAGTTGGCGTTGGGTGAGTTATTGGTATCCTGTTCGTCATGTTGTCTTTTTTAAACGTGATGTTTATCGACGCGTTATGAAAGAATTTGCTCCGATGGTTATGTCACTGCAAAATAGCGCAGCGAGATCAAATGAGAGCCATTCCTATTATAGGTGTAAGCCTATATAAATAGATTTAGCAAAAGTGGATTAATATTTTTTTATAGCTAACTTTTTTCTTTTGAAACCAAAAGTGAGAGTAGTGAAATCTAGTCTTATTTGTTTTTTTAAATTTACTTATTTAATTTAGATTAAATAAATTTGTTGATAAAATTTAATCCATAAAGTAAAATTAGATTTTAAATCTCATTCACTTATATGCAATGTTATATCAAGTTCTTTAAAATTAAAGAGTGGAGACGATGAATAATAGTTATATTATTTTTCCTAATATTGATCCTATTATA